>JAFLKA010000533.1 GCA_022712735.1 Marinosulfonomonas sp.
CGATCATGCTTCACGGGGTATATAAGGAGGGGGTATGCGCCCTGCAAGACGCAGAGGGGCCTATTAATAGAGATTGAGGGAGAAAAATTGATTCAATTTCAATATTTATAGCGCTTTGCATTCAAAGTGAGGCAATAAGCATCGGAATTCGCCCACACTTGGGGTGAATTCCGATTCAGGTTAAATGCAAATTGCTTTAGCGCTGTTTTATCGGGAAACCGTTTTGCCGCTAAAAAACGAAATCCTCTGCTGCCAAATCTGCAACCTGTAATATGCCGTTGTCAGCCTCGATATGAAACCGGTCATCCCCGAAACTAACCTCCACACCATACAGTTTCTGGACAAACGTTAGCTGATCGATGGAATAGAGCATGGCAAAATCGGTCAGGTCAATTTTGTCGATCCCGTCCTCGAAATCCATCACACTGTCCATGCGGCGGTCCTGACGGAACACAAAAGCATCTGCGCCGCTTTCTCCCCACATTACATCAACCCCGGCGCCATCAATGATCCGGTCGTCGCCAGCCCCGCCAAACAGGGTGTCATTGCCGTCAAATCCGACAATCACATCATTATTTACGGTGCCGTGGATTACATCGTGGGTATCGCTGCCGACGATCTGGTCACCCAGCGCACCCAAAGCAACGGTAAACTGTGTTACGCCCGCTTCGGACCCTGCTACAAATACCTGTAGCTCTGTGCCCACAACCGTCGCCGCGATTGCCGTGATATTTGTCAGGGTGGTATCCAGTTGATCCGCCAATGTCATTAGGTGGTGCAACTGCCCGTCTGCGGTGATCTCGAACATAGAAATACCGTCATCCGACCCGCCAGCAAACAGATAGGTGTGCTGCCCAACGGTCACGGTTTCTAGCGCGGTTACACCGGCAAAGCGGGTCGATAGATCATCCAGCAGGTGGTCCTTCATAAACAGACCACCCCATTGATTGACCTGAATGACCGACAACGTGCCGCTGCCCGACCCCGCAACAATCAGATACAGCCGCCCGCCAATTTCGGCGGTTTCCAACGCTGTTGGCGCGTCGATGAACAGCCCGTTGCCGGGGTCCAGCGTGCCGCGCTCGCGCACGTTTCCCCATACCCCCATCCAGTAGGCGGTCACCCCGTCTTCGGCGGCGGACGCAACAAAGAAAAAGCTGCGGGTGTGGAAATCGGCGCTGGCCATGGCCTCGACCGTGCTGATGTGGGCGCGGGCGTTGTCATCAAAATGACGCCGGTATTCCAGTGACAGATCATCGCGCACCCGAAAGGTGCTGAACCCGCCAACCCCTGCCTGACTGGAAACCATAAAGGTTTTGCCGTCCAGCTGGATAATCTCGGTGTTGCTGAAATGGCCGATCTGGTCTGACGGGGCCCATTGTGCCTTGATCGATTCAAAGCTGCCGTCATTATCCATCCGGTGAATTGCCAACCGGTTATCATACGTCCCGGATGGTAGCAGCACATCCTGTCCGGCAACGGTGGCCAGGGTGATTTCCTCGATCCCGAATGTGCCGGTATTATAGGCAAATTCCAGTTCGGAAAACAGGCTGGCGCTGGCCCCGTCCAGAAGGCTCCATGCGGTGATGCCGCTGGTGACTTCGGATGCGATATATAGAACGGGGCTGGCCCCGCCGCGAATTTCAAGATCGGTAATCCCAGTCAGCATTTCACCGGGCAGCGTATGTGTCGCCGTATGAGTTATCTGCACCATGTTACCCCCTAGGTCGATAGTTACGGGGTGATTTCTGGCAGGCCGATATGGAAGCATGAGAGCGACAACGTGGCAGAACTACGGAAATTCGTGCGGATTTGAATCACTCTTTTCGTGAAACCCACCTGATGCTGGCGTGAAGGGTGATTTTGTTCACTAGGGATAAACCAAGTTTTCCGACACTTGCCGAATGACACAAGAATCACCTGACCCTGAAATGCGCGATGCGGTTGTCGTCTTGCCTGTTCTCAACGAGGCTGGTTATATCGTGGATGCGGTGAACGATCTGCGCGGTGGCAATGCGAGCGTAATGATCTGGGTGATGGATGGCGGCAGCACGGATGGCACCATTGATCTGGTGCGCGCAATGGTGGCAAAGGATGCGCAGCTGCATCTGTTTGATAACCCAGGCGGCAGCCAAAGCCATGCAATGAACCTTGCGGCACAAATGGCGGCTGATGCTGGTTGCCGGATCATGGTGCGGGCGGATGCGCATTGCCGCTATCCGGCAGAATTTGTGCACGGGATGATCGGGCGGTTGACAGAAAAGGTGGCGGATAGCGTGACGGTGCCGCTGATTGCGACGCAGGTTGCCTATACTCGGTGGCAATTGGCCAACGGGGAATTGCAGCGTAGTTGGCTGGGCAATGGTGGCGCACGGCACAGACAGTTGGGCCGGTCCGGCTGGGTTGATCACGGGCACCATGCTGCCTTTCTGGTAGACCGGTTTTTGGCAGTTGGCGGCTATGACATTAATTTACGCGCCTGCGAGGATGTTGATTACGACCACCGCCAACAGATCGCAGGTGGCCGGATATGGTTTGCGGCAAACTGGCCGGTGGTTTACATGCCCCGCGCCAATCCACGCGCAACATGGCAGCAAATGTTGCGCAACGGGCGGGCGCGGATGCAGGTTGCTCTGAAACACCGCAGGCGGCTGAATCGGCGGCAATTGTTGCCCGTCGTTGCATTGGCGGGCCTGATTGGGGCGCCTTTGGGTCTGGCCTGGTGGCCTGCTGTCTTGCCCGCGATCTGCTATCTGGCGCTTGTTATAGTGCTGGCCCTGCGCATTGGGCGCAAAGGCGGATTTGTCCACAGTATGCGGATCGCGGTCTTGGCCGTGACCTCCCATGCGGGCTTCGGTACAGGCGTGTTGCGCGGATTGATGTGGCGGATGAAACGGGGGGCACCCGTATGACGCGCCCAAACCTGTTTTTAATGGCATCCCCACGGTCGGGGTCGACCCAATTGGCCCAGTGGCTGAATTCCCATCCTGACATCACCCTAAGCGCGATCAAAGAGCCGAACTATTTTTCGGCGCATGAATTTGACCCTGAATATGTTGCCGCCAGCCATCTGAATGATGTGAACCCATCGGCCTATGTGCGCAGGCAGCAGCAAAAACCGGCGCAATTTGCCGTGTTTCGCAACCGCGCTGATTACGAGGCGTTGTTTGAACCGATGCGCACCCCGTGGCGGATGGAAGCATCGACCAGCTATCTGTCCTGCCCCGATGCGCCCGCTTTGATCCATGATTATGCACCAAATGCCCGCCTGATCATTCTAACACGCAATCCGCTGCAACGGGCGTTGTCGCATTACAGGCTGGCGTGCCGCACGGGGCGGGTTCAGGCGTCTTTGCCTGAAACACTGAAGGCAGAGCTGTCCGGAGAAACCCCGCTGGCCGCCCGTTTCCTGTTGCGCCCGTCCCGCACAGCTGAGGGGATAAAACGGATAAAGGCACTATTTCCGCTGGAACAGTGCCTGTTTTTGGAATTTGAAACGATGATCCAGAGCACCGATGCCGCACTTTGCCAATTGGCAAACTGGCTTGATATTGACCCAACCGGTTTTGATACAAGCGTTGAAGCGCGCAACGCGGGCGTGCTGCCCCGTTTCGCGCGATTAAACGCAATCCTTGAAAAATCCGGTGCCAAAACCGCGTTGCGCCGCGCATTGCCCGCCTTCGCAAAACCCGCCCTGAAACGGCTGTGGTTTGATCGCAATCGCCAGATCATTATTCCGGCCAGTGACATTCAAGCCCTATCAGCCGCATTGGAAACACCATGAAAGTGCTAATTGCCCACGCGGACCTACGCGCAAACGGCGGTGCCGAATCCTACGCGCTTGCGATTAGGGACCGGCTGCTTGCTGCGGGGCATACGGTAGGGCTGCTGGATATTACCGGTCACACCCCACCCGATGCGGCACACTTCGATCCTACCCTGTTCCGGCTGGGCCGGATGGCAGGGCTTAGGCGGTTCACCTTGTGGAAATACGCACTGGTCTGCCGTATCTTGCCACGCATTGCAGTCGATTATGACTATACGGTTCTTAGTTTTGGTGAGGGGCCGGATGTGCCGTGCCCATCCCTGCATATTCGCCATGCACCGGCAGTGTTTTCCAGCCATCCGGATTTGCTGGCGGTTCTGGGGGCCCGAAAACCCACCATGCAGTTGCGCCGCCTTTACGCATGGGCCTGTCGGAAGGTTGCAGGCGTAAATTCCGCAACCCCCGCACCCGCCAGAACCGTCACAAACACGCAATGGACCGCAAAACAGGCTCTAACCCACTCTAATATTGCCAACCCGGTGGTGCTATACCCAAAAGTTGTTCCCGCCAAACATGCGCAGGCGAGCGTGCGACGCGCGCCATATCATATGGTTGCCATTGGCCGGATCGTGCGAAATAAACGGCTGGAAGATGCCATAGCGGTTCTGGATCAATTGATCGCTCGCGGGCTGCCCGCAACGCTCCAGATTGTCGGGCGTGCCGACAGCGCCTATGCCACACGCTTCCTGCACCGTTATCAAAACCACTCGGGGGTAATCCTGAACCCGAATGCTGACCGTGCGACACTAATGCAAGCGCTAACGCGAGCGCGGGTGGGAATACATCCGTATCGCTCCGAGCATTTCGGCATCGCCGTGGCCGAAATGATATGCGCCGGTGTGGTGCCGCTGGTGCATAACAGTGGTGGCGTTTGCGAATTGGTGCAAGACCCTGAATTGCGCTTTTGCGATACTGCCGATTTGGCCGATAAGGCCATGCGCCTGATGCAA
>JAFLKA010000258.1 GCA_022712735.1 Marinosulfonomonas sp.
ATGCCGCATTTTCCGGCCCGTATCATCAAGGACAAGGCGACGCTGGCCGACTGGATCGCCCGCTATCAGGGCGAGGCCGACGTGAAACAGGCACTGCTGCTGGCTGGCGGCGTGAATAAACCACACGGCGATTATGAAAGCTCCATGCAATTGATGGAAAGCGGGCTGTTTGACGCCGCCGGTTTTACCCATCTGCATGTGGCGGGCCACCCCGAGGGCAACCGCGACATTGATAAGGACGGATCGGACAAAAACGTCATGGACGCCCTGCGCTGGAAGCAGGCGTTCAACGAGCGCAGTGACGCCAAAATGGCGCTGGCCACACAGTTCGCATTTGAGGCCAAACCAGTGATCGCATGGGCGGATGCGCTGAAAGACGCCGGTATCAATATTCCGATCCATATTGGCATCGCCGGTCCCGCCAAACTGCAAACGCTGGTGCGGTTCGCCATCGCCTGCGGTGTTGGGGCCTCGCTGAAGGTGCTGCAAAAACGCGCCAAGGATGTGACCAAACTGCTGCTGCCGTTCGAGCCAACGGACCTGCTGACCGAACTTGCCGCCCACAAGGCCGCCAACCCCGATTTCAACATCGAGCGGGTACATTTCTTCCCTCTGGGTGGGATCAAAACAAACGCAAACTGGGCCATCAACCATGGTGGTAAATCCACCATTCCGGCCAATCCAATTAAAAACTAAGGACCTGATATGACCCGCACTGTTGTCGAAAGCAAAACCAAAACCGCCGTTCTAGGCTTCGATGAGCCATTCTGCGTGATTGGCGAGCGCATCAACCCGACGGGGCGCAAGAAACTGGCAGCCGAACTGGAAGCCGGTGATTTTTCCACGGTGGAAAAGGACGCGCTGGAACAGGTGGCCTGCGGCGCAACCATGCTCGATATCAATGCGGGCGTGGTTTACAATTCCAACCCGAACCCGAATGAAACCGAACCGCCGCTGATGCGCAAGGTTATCCAGATGGTTCAAGGGCTTGTCGATATTCCTTTGTGTATTGATAGCTCGGTTCCCGCCGCGCTCGCCGCGGGGCTTGAGGTCTGCGAAGGCCGCCCGCTGGTCAATTCGGTGACCGGCGAAATCGACCGTCTGGAAGCGATCCTGCCGCTGATCAAGAAATACAACGTGCCCGTGGTGGCAATTTCCAACGATGACACCGGCATTTCCGAAGATCCCGATGTGCGCTTTGAAGTGGCCAAGAAAATCGTGCAACACGCCGCCGATTACGGCATTCCGGCGCATGATATTGTAGTCGACCCGCTGATGATGCCGGTTGGCGCCATGGCCACCGCCGGTATTCAGGTATTTGCACTGGTACGCCGCTTGCGCGATGAATTGGGTGTTAACACCACTTGTGGCGCCTCCAATGTCAGCTTTGGGCTGCCGCATCGCCACGGGTTCAATGCCGCGTTTTTGCCAATGGCGATAGCGGCGGGCATGACCAGTGCGATTATGAATCCGATCCGTCCGGTTGAAATGGAGGCCATCCGCGCCGCCAACATGTTGATGAACCACGACCCACACGGGGCCGAATGGATCAAGTTTGGCCGTGTTCTGGATTTGGTCGAGGCTGGCACACCCTTCCCCGAAGCCTCCAAAATGATTGCCGAGACCGGATCAGGCCGTGGCGGCCGTCGTCGTCGCCGTGCGGTATAATAACCGCAGGAACCCGCTGAAACCTGCCTGTCGGTGATTTTCTGCTGCGAAAGTGGCGCAAATCGTGATATTGTCCGCGTAATAATAAACGGCCCCGCATGAACGGGGCCGACGAGGCAGTAAAACGAGGGGTTCCTATGCTAAATTCCAAAATAGCCGCGGCATTTGCGGTTGCCGGATCGCTTGCGCTTGGGGCATGTGGCGGCACGCAATGGTCCACAAATTACGCCGATGTGATCAATCCGGACGTGTCCAAAGGCTGGCGCGTGGTCGCGGTCGAGGTCACGGTGCCAGATACGCTTACGGTGTCCGAGGACAACGCATATGCGCCCAACGCCGATATCGTCTGGCGCGAAGATCCGTTTGGCAACCGCCATGATCAGGTCGACACGATCATCACCAATGCCGCTAAACGGGGCGCTTCCGGATTGCACGGCACACGCGCGGTCAAGCTGCTGATCACGGTGCAACAGTTCCATGCCCTGTCCGAAAAGGCCCGTGCATTGCTGAATAATTCCGGCGTGCATGACATTACCCTCACCGCGCAAGTGGTTGATGCAAATACAAATGCCCCACTTTCACCACCAGACCTGATCAAGGCCGATCTGGTCGCTTTTGTCGGGGATCAGGCCATTGCCGCTGAAAAACAAGGCCTAACCCAGAAAGTGCGCATCACCAGCCATGTGGCCAGGGTGTTCGCCGGTTGGCTGGGGTCTGGCGAGGATGTGCGTGGCACGTTCATGCGCAACGGCAGATAAATAAACAGCCGCCCTGCTCATATACAGGACGGCTGCTTTTCGGAACGTAACTAAAGGGCGCATGGCTCAATACCTATGCGCCCGTATTGTTTATTTCATTGCCATGCCAACTGGCGCGTCTGTGGTGAATACATAGTCGTCCCCACCTGCCCCCGAGTGGCAAGCGATGCAGCCAACGTCGGCCCCTTTGGCAACTTTGCCAGCGAGACTCATGCCTTTGGGGTTTTTATCCAGCGAGCCATCGGGCAGGAATTTGGCCCAGAACCAGTTCTGGTTGTCGGCATCAAAGCCATCTTCGCGCTTATACATCACTGTAATCGCACCCAGATGCTTATTCGGCTCAGCAATGATCTGGTCCACTTCAACATCGGCAGGGCCATAGTTGCGTTTCACAATCAATGCGCCACTGTGGTCGCCAATGGTGGCCGCGGAATAGAATGTTTCCAGCATCGCACCATGCGGCGCCGTGCCCTCGTAGGGGAAAGACTTGATGGCGTGATCGCCAACCAGGTTTTGCGCCTGCATCGCCTCCCAGATCAGGGCGGCATAGGCCAGATCATCGTCGGAACCGAACGGTGCCATTTGTGCGTTGGCCGTGCCAACACTTAATCCCAGCGCCAAAACGGCTGCGGTGCTTGTAATCAGTTTTCTCATGGGTCTCTCCCTTGGCTTCAATTACAGCGCTTCGACTTTTACTCTGAACC
>JAFLKA010000517.1 GCA_022712735.1 Marinosulfonomonas sp.
TCAGCGAACCATTCACCGATAGAGTCAGCGCCAGATTTTGCACATCGCCCACTTCGTCCGGCGTCACCAGCCACGGGCCTAACGGCGCGAAGGTGTCACAGCTTTTGCCCTTGGTCCATTGGCCGCCATGTTCCAGTTGCAAGGCGCGCTCAGACACTTCGTTCACCAGCAGATAGCCCGCCACATGGGACAACGCATCAGCTTCATCAACGTATTTCGCCGCGGTGCCAATAACGATGCCCAGCTCAACCTCCCAATCGGTTTTTTCCGATCCCTTAGGCATGACAATCAGGTCATTCGGGCCGGTAATCGCGCTGGTCGCTTTCAAGAACACCACAGGCTCGGCCGGGATATCCATGCCCATTTCAGCCGCGTGCCCGTAATAATTCAGCCCGATGCAAACCAGCTTGCCAACGTTTGAAACGGGCGGACCAAACCGCACATCGCCCGCAACCAGCGGCAGCGTATCAGGTGCCACATCGCCAAGCTGCCCAAGCGCCGCACCGGACAAATCATCAATAACGCCGGATAAATCACGCAGATTTCCCGCCTCGTCCAGAACCCCGGGTTTTTCCGCCCCGCTATCGCCATACCGCACAAATTTCATCCCGATGCCTCCAATCAGTTCCGTTACAACAAATGCCGAACACAATATCAGGTCAACCCCTTGCACCTGACCACCCAGCGCCCTTATGTGGTTGGAACCAGCAATCAAGAGGTTTTCCATGCAATTTTCAATGCCCACCCCTGTCTTTAATGCCACCAGCAGCGCCGGTGGCGTTGACAACTTCGGCAATCTGCCCGAATGGGATTTAAGCGACCTATATACAGGCGAGGATGCGCCGGAATTTGCCCGCGATATGGAATGGTTAGGAACGGCTTGCGCCGATTTTGCCGCCAAATACGAGGGCAAGCTGGCCGATCTGGATGCGGGCGGATTGCTGGAATGCGTGCAAGCCTATGAGGCGATCAGCACCACGGGCGGGCGCCTGATGTCTTTTGCGGGTCTGCGGTATTACCAGAACACCACCGACGCGGATCGGGCGCAATTCATGCAGAACGCACAGGAAAAGGTGACGGTTTTCACCGCCCCGCTGGTGTTCTACACGCTGGAAATTAACCGCCTTGAGGATGCGGCGCTGGACGGGATGCTGGACAGCAACGCCGATCTGGCCCGCTACAAACCGATCTTTGAACAATTGCGGGCGATGAAACCCTATCAGTTGTCGGACGAGTTGGAAAAATTCCTGCACGACCAGTCCAGCGTTGGCGCATCCGCATGGAACAAGCTGTTTGACGAAACCATCGCGGGGCTGATGTTCACCGTGGATGGCGAAGAAATGGGCATGGAGGCCACCCTGAACCTGTTGACCGAACAGGACCGTGATACGCGCGAAACGGCGGCGCGTGCCCTTTCAGATGTGTTTGGCGAGAACATCAAGCTGTTTTCCCGTGTGCATAATACGCTGGCCAAAGAAAAAGCCATTGAGGATCAGTGGCGCAATATGCCGACTCCGCAGACCGGACGCCATTTGTCAAACCATGTGGAACCCGAAGTGGTCGAGGCGCTGCGCAATGCTGTTGTGGCCGCCTACCCGAAACTGTCGCATCGCTATTATGCGTTGAAAGCCAAATGGTTGGGGCTGGAAACGATGGAAGTATGGGACCGCAACGCGCCCCTGCCAATGGAGAGCACCAAGACTGTTGATTGGGAAGAAGCCGAGAAAATGGTGATGGACGCCTACGCCGCGTTTGATCCGCGCATGGCCGAGATTGCAGCGCCGTTTTTCACCGACGGCTGGATTGATGCGGGCGTGAAACCGGGCAAGGCGCCGGGCGCTTTTGCCCACCCCACTGTCACCACCGTGCACCCCTACGTGATGCTGAACTACCTTGGCAAACCGCGCGACGTGATGACATTGGCGCATGAGTTGGGCCACGGGGTGCATCAGGTTTTAGCGGCCGAACAGGGCGAACTTTTGTCCTCGACCCCGCTGACTTTGGCTGAAACGGCATCGGTGTTTGGTGAAATGCTGACCTTCCGCAAATTGCTGGAAGGGGCCACGACGACCGAGGAGCGCCGCGTACTGCTGGCGGGCAAGGTCGAGGATATGATCAACACCGTGGTGCGCCAAATCGCGTTCTATGATTTTGAATGTAAACTGCACGCTGCCCGTGCCGAGGGCGAATTGACACCGGACGACATCAACGCGCTGTGGATGTCGGTGCAGGCGGAATCGCTCGGCCCCGTGTTCAACTTTATGGACGGTTACGAGACCTTCTGGTCCTACGTGCCGCATTTCGTGCATTCCCCGTTCTACGTCTACGCCTATGCGTTCGGCGACGGGTTGGTAAACGCGCTCTATGCGGTTTACGAGGAAGGCGACGAGGGGTTTCAGGAGAAGTATTTCGATATGCTGAAGGCGGGTGGCTCCAAACACCACAAGGAACTGCTGGCTCCGTTCGGGCTGGACGCGTCCGATCCGAAGTTCTGGGACAAGGGGCTGAGTATGATTTCAGGGATGATTGACGAGTTGGAGGCTATGGAGGATGAGGCCTGATCCGCGCCAGCGGCAAATGCTCCAGTGGAGCGTTTGAAGGCCGAACGGGCGGAGCCCCGGCAAAAGGGTTTAGGGCATTGCCG
>JAFLKA010000071.1 GCA_022712735.1 Marinosulfonomonas sp.
TGGCAGTTCGGCTGATATGATGCCGGTCAGATTTGGCGCATCTGTGTTATCCGCGTGGCGGTCATCAGCAGGGGGCTGATCAGTTGCATTATCCACAGGGGCAGGCGGGGTTTGCACCTGCTCGCTCACCTCTTCAGGTTCGGCTTCTGGTTCTGGCGCAATATCAGGAGCATCCGCGATAACGGGCTCCTCCGTAGGTTCCTCCGGCTCGGTTTGCGGTTCCGGCTCTGGCGCAGTTTCCGCCTCGGGGGGGGCAACGGGGGGCGAGGCAACGGGTTCAGGTTTGGCTACGGGCCCAAGAATGCGGATCAGTTCACTGTCGCGCTCGACCGTTTCCGTGCCCTCAAGCAGGGCATCAGCAGATTTGCTCACCCCGAAAAACGGCTCGATCGTAGAAAAATGGCCATTTTCGGGAATGGCGACGAATGACAGCGGGTTAAAACCGTGCTCATTGGCAAAGGCCTCGGCCTCGGTCAGGGTTTCGCGCGCAACAGCGGCAACACGCACCATGCCATCCTCAACCATGGCCCAGTCGTACACAAGATCATCAACTTCATATGGTGTGGTGCCGTCAAGGGCCGCGCGAATCTGGATGTCGCGCTCGGCCTTGCTCGGGCCTTTGGCCTCAACCGTTTTGAACAGAATTTGTGAATTCGGGATCACCAGTTTGGTAGTCACCCCGCCGCTTTCCAGTGCGGCAGCGGTTTGACGCAAATAGCCCAGCTTTTCGGTGAATTCGGTATCATCCAGCGACACCTCGCCAACCGTGTGCCAGCCATCCACCCCGCGATGGAGCAGGCCGATACCTTTGTGGCTTAGGTCTAGGGCAAAATTTGGCTTCATCGTGTTGATCTAGCACATAAAGTTCGAGTGTCAGCGGACAAGTTGCCGCCTTAGGTCACATTACAGCAGGTTTTCGCCGAATGAAAGAAAAACACCCAAGGAAATGGTTGCGAGATGCGTCATATCATTGAAGCATGTAGAAAACCTGAAAGGATACACGATGCGAAAGTTAATGATTGCACTGGTTTTGATGATGGCAACGCCGATCTATGCCGAAGATGTGGTGCGCCGGATTACGGTTGTCGGGCAGGGGGCGGTTGAAACTACCCCCGATATGGCAACGGTTTCGATGGGCGTGATCACCGAGGCTAAAACAGGCGCCGAGGCAATGGCGCAGAATTCCAAAGCATTGGAAGGGGTTTTGAAGCAGTTGAGCGCTGCGGGGATTGAGGCCAAGGATGTGCAGACCAGCAACTTGTCGCTGTCACCACGCTGGGACAACAAGCTGTTCAGCAGTTCCGGCCAACGCAAGATTGCGGGGTTTGTGGCCTCTAACACCGTGACGGTGCGGGTGCGCGATCTGGATAGGTTGGGCGAGGTATTGGATGCTGTCGTGCAAGAAGGCGCCAATACGTTTCACGGGCTGCACTTTGGATTGCAGGAACCGCAGCCAGCGCAAGATGCGGCACGTCAGGATGCGGTAGCGGACGCGCGGCGCAAGGCGCAGTTATATGTGACTGCGGCGGGGGTGAAGCTGGGCGATGTGCTGACAATCTCCGAGGCCGCATCGCGTGGCGTTAGCCCTGTGATGATGACAATGGAGTCCGACCAGATGATGAGCCGTGCTGTGCCTGTGGCGCAAGGCGAGGTGACGGTGGGGGCCACCATCACCATTGTTTATGCAATCGCCGATTAGGACGTCGCGATTGCCAACGCCTGATCCAGATCGGCAATCAGATCATCCGCATCCTCGATCCCGATCGAAATACGCACCACATTGGCGGCGGCGCCTGCTGCCTCTTGTTGCTCGGGCGTCAACTGCCGGTGGGTGGTCGAGGCCGGATGCAGGATCAAGGATCGCGCATCCCCAAGGTTGGCGACATGGCTGAAAAGATTCAGGCTTTCAACCAGTTTGACGCAAGCCTCATAGCCACCTTTCACCGCAATGGTGAACAGCCCGCCTGCGCCTTTGGGGCAAATACGCTCGCCGCGTTTCTGATACGGGCTTGAAGGCAGACCGGCATAGGTGACGGCGTCAATCCGTGGATCGGTTTCCAGCCATGCCGTAACCTTTTTGGCGTTGGCAACATGGCGTTCCATGCGCAGTGACAGGGTTTCAATCCCCATCAATGTGTAGTGCGCTGCCTGCGGGTTCATCGTCATGCCCAGATCACGCAAGCCGATGGCGATGCCGTGCAGGGTAAAGGCCAGCGGACCGAATGTTTCATGGAACTTCAGCCCGTGATAGGCCGGTTCGGGTTGCGACAGCGACGGAAATTTGTCGGTCGCAGACCAGTCAAACGTGCCACTGTCAACCACGCAGCCGCCCATTACCGTGCCGTTGCCGGTCAGGTATTTGGTGGTCGAATGCACGATCAGGGCCGCGCCATGTTTAAACGGTTTGCACAGATACGGCGTGGCGGTGGTGTTATCGACAATCAGCGGGATTTGCGCGTCATTGGCGATGGCGGCAATCGCATCCAGATCGGTAATATAGCCGCCCGGATTGGCAATGCTCTCGCAAAACACCGCGCGGGTATTTTCATCAATCGCGGCCGCAACCGCAGCCTCGTCATCAAAATCGACAAAGCGCGCGGACCAGCCGAAGCGTTTGATGGTTTGGCTGAACTGGGTGATGGTGCCGCCATAGGCGCGGGTCG
>JAFLKA010000305.1 GCA_022712735.1 Marinosulfonomonas sp.
GCCGCCAATCTGGATCATACAGCCAATGTTCCCTGCCGAAATCACGTCAGGTGTCTTGGCCTCGAGCGTCTGAACCTTGCGTGTCTTCAACTGCTCCGAAATCACAGGCTGCATCAGGTTATAGGTGCCAGCTGATCCACAGCACAGATGGCTATCCGCAGGCTCCACCACCTCGAACCCCGCCCGATTCAACAGGGTTTTGGGGTGGGTTTTGATCTGTTGGCCATGTTGCAGGGAACAGGCCGCGTGATAGGCCACGCGCATGCCCTTTGGCTCCCCTTCAGGCATATCCAGCTGCATCAACAGCTCGCTGATATCCATCGTCATATCCGAAATGGTGGCCGCATCCGCCGCCAGCGGATCATTGCGGAACATATGTCCGTAATCCTTAACCGTCGTGCCACAACCCGAGGTGTTGATCACCACGCCGTCCAGCCCCTCGCCACGCGCCTCAGCCATCCATGCATTGATGTTGGCCGCCGCCGAGCCATGCGCCTGTTTCTCTTTGCCCATGTGATGGGTCAGCGCCCCGCAACAGCCCATGCCTTGCGCGATCACCACCTCGCACCCCAACCGACGCAGCAGCCGGATAGTGGCGTCATTTATGTCGGTGTTCAGCGCCTTTTGCGCACAACCCGTCAGCAACGCCACCCGTTTAATCCGCTTGCCTTTCGCCGGAAACACCTGCGGATCATCATTGCGGCTAATCGACGGAATGCGTTTTGGTGCCATCTTCAGCATCGCTTTCAACCGCGCATCAGGCATCAAAAACGCAAACGGGCGGCCGATTTTAGCACCCAACAGGGCCAGCCGGAACCGCTTGGGATAAGGAATGATCTGCGCCAGAACCCAGCGCAACATCCGGTCCATCAGCGGGCGCTTATAGGTTTGTTCAATATAGGCACGGGCGTGGTCGACCAGATGCATGTAATGCACCCCGGACGGACAGGTCGTCATGCAGGCCAGACAGGACAGGCATTTATCCACATGCTCGACGGTTTTCTTATCGGCAGGACGACCAGTTTCCAGCATATCCTTGATCAGATAAATCCGCCCGCGCGGGCTGTCCAGCTCATCACCCAGAATTTGATAGGTCGGACAGGTCGCGGTGCAAAACCCGCAATGCACGCAGGCCCGAAGGATTTCATTGGCGCGTTCGATGTTCGGATCAGCCAATTGTTCGGGGGTGAAATTTGTTTGCATCTAGTCCATCAACCCCGTGTTTAAAATACCGCGCGGATCAAACTGCGCGCGCAATCCGGCGCTGATGGCGGCCAGTGGTCCCTGCTCGGGTTGGAACCGCGCAAAGCCTTCGCCCCGCACCATTGTTGCATGCCCGCGCACGTCCCCCATCTTGGCCCGCACATCCGCGCCTAGCGGCATCAATGCCCAGATCAATCCACCGCCCCAATCCAGCAGCACGTCTATTGCCCCCAGATTGGCCAGCAACGCCGGCGCATCCGACGGCTTGACCGAAATGCGCCACACATCACCCGCCTCCCCGTGGAAGGGGGCGACATCGCGCACCCCTTGCCAGATTTGCGCCGAATCTTGCAAGATTTCAGCCTCGCCAAATTCGGCCAACAGGCCTTGCAACCGTTCTGCACGATAAGCGATCGAAGCCGAAAACCCCTCGATGCGCAGCAGGGTGCGCACGCCGTCATGCGCCGCGCCCGACACCTCGAACGGCGATCCAAGCGCCGCCGCCATCGCCGCCACGGCGCGAACGTCGGACAATCCGTGCAGCACCACCGTCGCGCTGGTTTCCACATCCGGCAGCACCTTGAACGCCACCTCGCTGATCACCCCCAGCGTGCCATGCGCGCCCGCCATCAGCTTGACCAAATCATAGCCGGTGACGTTCTTCATCACCCGCCCGCCGTTTTTCAAAACCTCGCCGCGCCCATCGACAAAGCGCACGCCAATCAGACTGTCACGGCAAGCCCCCGCCTGCACGCGGCGTGGACCGGAAATGTTGGCTGCCACCACCCCGCCAATCGTCGGATCATCCGATGTGCCCAGCAATCCACGATGGTCCATCGGCTCGAACGATAGTCGCTGCCCCTCAGCAACCAGCGCCGCCTCGATCTCGGCCAGTGGCGTGCCCGCCGCCGCCACAATGGTCAGCGCGCCAGGGTCATACAGAGTGATGCCGCTGATCGCAGCCGTCGACAGCACTTCGCCGTCACACATAACGCCGCGCGTGTCACCGCCGACAATCCGCAAAGGAGCCTTGGCTACCGCAATTGCCTCGCTCCATTGTTTTTCATCGCTTGGTTTCAAGGTCATTGGCTGGCCCGCCGTTCAGCCGTCGCATCCAGCGGAAACACCTTAGCCGGATTAAGCAGCCATTTCGCATCAAACACATCCTTGACACGCAACTGTGCCTCAAGGTCCGCCGCCGTGAACTGGTCATACATCAGATCGCGTTTCTCGATGCCCACACCATGCTCGCCGGTCAAACACCCGCCAACCTCGACACACAGGCGCAGCACATCGGCACCAAAGGCCTCGCATTTTTCCAGATCGCCTTCCTTGTTGGCATCATACAGGATCAGCGGATGCATATTACCGTCGCCTGCGTGAAACACATTGCCCACACCCAGCCCGTATTCTTTGGACATCTCGCCGATCCGGCGCAAAACATAGGGCAGCTCAGACACCGGAATGGTGCCGTCCAGACACATGTAATCGCTGATCTGCCCCATCGCGCCAAAGGCTGATTTACGACCGAGCCAGATTTTGGCGCTCTCTTCCTCGGACTTGCTCTCGCGCAGTTCCACCGGATTATGCCGCGCAGCAATCCCCATGATCACCTTCAATTGTGCATCAATTTCGGCGTCTGACCCCTCGACCTCGACAATCAGCAACGCCTCGCAATCGGGATACCCCGGATGCGCAAACGCCTCGGTCGCCTCGATGCAGGGGCGGTCCATAAATTCGATTGCCACCGGCAAAACGCCCGCCTTGATGATGTCGGACACACATTCCCCCGCCACCTCGTTGCTATCAAACCCGATCAACACGGGCCGCGCCCCTTCGGGCTTTGGCAGTATTTTCAAGGTGGCCTCGGTCACCACGCCCAACTGCCCTTCAGAGCCGCAAATCAGCCCCAGTAAATCCAGCCCCCCCGCATCCAGATGCGCGCCGCCAACTTCAACCACCGTGCCATCCATCAGCACCATCACCACGCCCAGCAGGTTGTTGGTGGTCACCCCGTATTTCAAACAATGCGCTCCGCCTGAATTCATCGCGATATTACCAGCGATGGCGCAGGCCAACTGGCTGGACGGGTCGGGTGCATAAAAGAAACCCTCTTCCTCGACCGCACCCGTCACCGACAGATTTGTGCGTCCTGATTGCACTCGGATAAAGCGGTTGTTGTAATCGGTCTCCAAAACGTCGCTCATTTTGGACACGCCCAAAATTACGCTGTCCGCCGTGGGCAACGCCCCGCCCGCCAGTGATGTGCCCGACCCGCGCGGCACCACCGGCACGCCCATATCATGGCAAATCTTCAAAACTGCCGAAACCTCCTCGGTATTTGTCGGCAGCACCACACATAAAGGCGGGCAGCGATAGGCGCTTAACGCGTCACACTCATAGGCCTTGGTCTCGGCCTCGTCCGAAATCACCGAACCCTTTGACAACACCGATTGCAACCGCGCCACAATCTGCGCTTTTTTGGCCAGTATTCCAGCATCGGGTTCGGGCATTTCCATCGAAGCGACTCCTGATTTCACGAATTGGTAAGAAAATATAACCAATTTACGGGGCTGGCAAGTTAAATCCCGACCAGATAGGATCACAAACATGGAACTCCTTGATCGCCTGCAGTTTTTTAGCCCGTTTGACCTGACCGCCATCACCCTTTTGGCCACCGCATGGGTGCTGATCGGCTGGATTATCGAACGTGCCAACAGCAAACACCCATCAGTTTCAGTCATCATGGCGGAATACAGGCGCGAATGGATGGTCCAGTTTGTCACCCGCGAGCCGCGTGTTTTTGATGCCAACATTCTGGCCAACCTGCGCCAAGGCACCACATTTTTCGCCTCGACCAGCATGATCGGGATCGGTGGCGGCCTTGCCCTGATCGGCAACACCGAAAGCCTGCTTGGCATTGCCAAAGACCTGTCACTAGAGGACGCACCCGCAGTCGTGTGGGAGATGAAAATCCTCGTGGTGATCCTGTTCCTTGCCAACGGATTTCTGAAATTCGTCTGGTCACACCGGCTGTTTGGCTATTGCGCCGTGATGCTGGCCTCGGTCCCGAATGACGCGACAGATCCCGCGTGCCTGCCCCGCGCACGGCAAGCCGCCGAAATCAACATCACTGCAGCGCGCAGTTTTAACCGCGGCCTGCGCTCGGTCTATTTCGCACTCGGTGCACTGGCTTGGTTGCTCGGCGCGATCCCGCTTTTGATGGCAACAGCCTTCACCGTTCTAATCTTGTGGCGCCGCGAATTTGCCTCGCATTCGCGCAGTGTTTTG
>JAFLKA010000072.1 GCA_022712735.1 Marinosulfonomonas sp.
TATCCCGCGCCAAATGTCGCAGCAGCAATCGCAGCTACAAAAAGCAGTATTTTTATTAAGGACCAGAGCATCAGTATTTCCTTAGTTACCGTTCAACCTATCAGCCAGCATGCGCACAGCATCCACCGCCTGCAATCGCACGCCTGCATCTTTTACCCACGCAGACATTGCCGCTTGCCCTTCTTCGGGCAACGCACCAATCAATGTAATCGCCGCAGCAATATCGCCATTTGCCAAGGCAGCCTCAGACCGTGACAGCACCGCATCAGGGTCATCCCCCTCGCGTGGCTCCAGCGACCGCGCCCCGACCTGACTGCGGAAAAACGAACCCAGCTTATCCATCGCGCCGTCGCCTGTCGTTGCCTTGACCGAAGCACTTAACCCGGCACGCGCCGCTTCGGGGTAACCTTCTTGCAGTGCCACCAATGTCGGCACACCACCTTTGGCTGCTTCTGTCAAAACGAGCGGAATTTCAACACCGGTCGCGGCCAAATTCGCCAGCGTCGCTTCGAATGCACCGCCATTATCCAGCGCTGATTGTAACTGCGATACAGCAGCCGTTAACGCCGTCGCCTTGGAGGTTTCTTCGGCCGCTTGTTCAGCCGTTGCTGCCTGTTGCGCCACACCTTCGATTCTCGCCGTGGCCTCTGCGGCCAGCTCCTCGATGTCGCTACGCTGTGTTTCCAGCAAATCGCGCATTGTGCGCAACTCGCGCTCATATGCCGCCGCGGCCTCGCCCGTCATACCACCCGCCTCGGCAATCGGGCGTTTTTCGAGTGCTGTCAGGCGTGTTTCAAAATCCGCAATGCTGCCGGACATCCCGTTTAGCGCCTCGGCCAGTTCGGTATCTTTTTGCGCGGTTGCCTCGGCAAAATCTGACACCTTACCGCTGAAATCGGTTTCCACGCCTTCAATCGCACCGGATAAATCGCCAACGCTGGCTCTGACTTCGTCCAGCATTGCCCCGTGCTCGCCCAATGTCGCCTGAACCTGCACCAAGGCCTGCGCCTCGTCTGACGGCTGGCTCATAAAATAATATGTCGCCACCCCAAACCCTACAGCACCCGACAGAACACCGCCCAGAACCAGTGGCACAAAAGTGGATTTGCGTTTTTCATTCACAGGCACATCGACGGCTTCGGTCTTCTCCTCAGCGATTACGGCATCCATAACCACTTCCTTGGCTTTGCGGCCCGTCGGTTTTTTTGCTGTAGCCACGTCAAAACATCCCCTCGTATCGAATACCAATAACGCCACATTTTAGTAGCTGCACGAACAGACTACTCCGAGAATGCAGCACCCTCAAGCAGTCCTCATGTGTCTATTCGTCCCTTTATCGCCCGCAACATTGCCGCTGCATCAGGTTTCTCAGCTATCAAAATATCGATGCTTTCCACAGGATTAGTATCTAATATAGCCTCATTCACCGCATTACTAATCGCAACCACCTGCACGGGTGCTTTGATTTGTAGATCATGTCTGAAAAACAGCTGCGCCGTTCTTGGGGAAAACAGGGGAAGAATCACCGCATGCTTCCCTGCTAGTATCTCACGTGCCTTTTCGCTCAATGGAACCGAGACTTGGCGATAGGCCACCACCTCGTCTATCTGCTCACCCAAACGTCCGGCAATATCTCCGCGCGAATGCTCCCCACGGACATGCAACAGCGCACCTTCCACACCAGCGTCCATAACCATTGCAACCAGATCATCCGCCGACCCGTTCGCCGAAAGCGCGCGTAATCCCGCCGCACGGGCCGCCTTTGCCGTGCGCTCCCCCACGCAATAGGCAGGCATGTCACGTTGACCATACGCCTGCGCAAACGCCCGCACACCGTTTTCCGATGTAAAGATCAGCCCGCAATATTGTGCCAGCGATCCCTGCATCGGCAGCATCTCGATCTCGATCAGCGGTGACAAGATAATCTGCTGCTCTGCACCCAACATATCACGGCACATCCGCGCAAACCTTTCGGCCTGCTCCTGTGGTCTGGTCAATAAGATCGTTGCGCGGTTTGTCGGCACATTTCACCTGTCGGGATTGTCTGGCACACCGCTTCGGTGTTACCTGCCTGTGACCATATTCGCAACCGGCAGGCCGATGACACATACACTCACCATCCTTGGGCTGGAAAGCAGCTGTGACGATACCGCCGCGGCTGTGGTGCGCCACACCGTTGGTCAGCCTGCCGAAATCCTATCCTCTGTTGTTGTCGGCCAGACCGACTTGCACGCAAGTTTCGGCGGTGTTGTCCCCGAAATTGCCGCCCGTGCGCATGCGGAAAAAATCGACCATTGCGTTGAGGCCGCGCTGCAAAATGCGGCTCTAACCTTGCCTGATATTGATGCAATTGCTGTCACAGCCGGCCCTGGCCTAATTGGCGGTGTGATGTCTGGCGTGATGTGTGCCAAGGGGCTATGTGCCGGATCCGGTCTGCCGTTGATCGGGGTTAATCACCTTGCGGGTCACGCCCTGACACCGCGCCTGACAGATCAGCTGGAATTCCCCTATCTGATGCTTCTTGTTTCGGGTGGGCATTGCCAATTCCTGATCGCAAACGATGTAGAAGATTTCACCCGTATTGGCGGCACCATTGATGATGCCCCCGGCGAGGCCTTTGACAAAACCGCCAAATTGCTGGGCCTTGCCCAGCCCGGTGGACCCGCAGTCGAGGCTGAGGCACTTACCGGAAACCCGCAACGCTTCCCCCTACCGCGCCCCCTTCTGGATCGGCCCGATTGTAACATGTCTTTCTCCGGTCTTAAGACCGCCCTGCTGCGCACTCGCGATGCGCTGGTTGCCGAACATGGTGGATTGCGACGCAAGGATCGTGCTGATCTATGTGCTTCATTCCAGACTGCTGTCTCGGATGTATTGGCCAAGAAAACGAGCCGCGCCTTACAATTGTATCTTGCCTTGAATCCCGCAAAACCCACCCTGGCTGTTGCAGGAGGTGTTGCTGCCAATCAGCAACTTCGGGCAGCGTTAGAGACTGTTTGTGCTGATAACAATGTACAGTTCTCCGCTCCACCGCTTAATCTTTGCACTGATAACGCTGCAATGATTGCGTGGGCTGGGCTGGAGCGATTTCGGCTGGGTCACCGGGATGATTTCAGTCTATCTGCCCGCCCACGCTGGCCGCTTGACCACAAAAGCCCCGCCATGCTGGGATCCGGCAAAAAGGGGGCCAAGGCATGAGCGTTTCAATCCTTGGTGCAGGCGCATTCGGCACCGCATTGGCCATTTCACTGGCCCGCAATGGTCAACCCGTAACCCTATGGGCGCGTGATTCTGACCATGCGGTTGCAATGCAACAAAACAGGGAAAATACAAAACGGCTTACGGGCCATCCATTTCCCGACGGCATAACCGTGACCGAAGATATCGAGGCCGCCTGTAACCACGATACCCTGTTGCTTGCCACCCCCATGCAGCAGCTCGCCGATTTTGCCCAACACCACGCGCATTTACTGAACAACCGGACCCTTGTTGCCTGCTGCAAAGGCGTTGACCTTGCCACCGGCCTTGGCCCTGTTGCAACGCTTGCCCACGCCTGCCCTAACGCAACCCCCGCTATTTTGACCGGCCCTAGTTTTGCCCGAGACATCGCTATGGGACTACCAACCGCCCTGACCTTAGCCTGCAAAAATGACCAAATCGGCACCGCGTTGCAATCGGAATTATCCACCGAAAACCTACGCCTTTATCGCACCACTGACACCATCGGCGCAGAACTGGGGGGTGCATTGAAAAACGTGATTGCGATTGCCTGTGGCGCAACCATCGGCGCAGGCCTTGGTGAAAGCGCACGCGCCGCTGTCATGACTCGCGGCTATGCCGAAATGCAGCGTCTGGCACAAGCATTGGGGGCACAACCCCAAACGCTCTCGGGCCTGTCCGGCTTTGGTGATCTGACCCTGACCTGCACATCAGAACAGTCGCGTAACTATTCATATGGCCTTGCGCTGGGACGCGGCGATTCTTTTGATCCAGATATAACCGTTGAGGGGGCAAAAACCGCATTAGCAGTCTCTAACTTGGCCGAAAAATACAAAGTAGACATGCCAATCACACATGTAATTGCTGCCGTTCTAATGCAAAACACCACTGTCCCAGAAGCAATGGAAACCTTGCTTTCCCGTCCATTAAAAAAGGAATAACCATGCGTATTGCCCTGATTGCCATCGACAAGCCAGACGCCTTGCAAACCCGCCTGGATAACCGTGACGCCCATCTTGCCTATGTTGCACAAAGCGGGTGTGTTGAAATGGCCGGCCCTTTTCTAAACGAGGACAGGCAGATGTGCGGATCAATGTTAATCCTTGCTCTCGACACTATGGCGGATGCCGAGAAATGGGCCGAAAATGACCCCTATGCACAGGCCGGTTTGTTTGAGACTATTACCTTGCGGGAATGGAAAAAGGTGATCGGCTGATGGCATATTGGTTATTCAAATCCGAAGCCTCGACCTGGAGCTGGGAGGACCAGATAGCCAAGGGCGACGCGGGCGAAGAATGGGACGGGGTGCGCAACTATCAGGCGCGTAACTTTATGCGTGTCATGGAAATCGGCGATCTGGGGTTTTTCTACCTGTCACAAAAGGAAAAATGCGTGGTTGGTATTATCGAGGTTATCAAACAGGCACACCCCGACAGCACCACAGATGATGACCGCTGGGAATGCGTGGATATCAAGGCTGTTCAATCGCTAAAATCCCCCGTCACCCTGCAAATGTGCAAAGATGATCCGCGTCTGGCAGATATGGTTTTGGTCAACAACTCCCGGCTGTCTGTGCAGCCCGTAACGGACGCGGAATGGGGCGTGGTTTGCAAGCTGGGCGGCCTTTGACAATAGTTTTCAAACTGGCCGTTTGCCAAATGCCCATATTCATGTATCCTAATTTAATAGAGGGAACAGGGTATCTGGAGAATTATCATGAGTTTTATCCGCAATATTTTGGCTTTTCTGGGCATAGCGGCCATCGGTGTCATGGTCTGGATTGGGCCGTCTATATATAAATACAAGGTCGCATTTGACGGGTTCGATGACAAAGCATTCGAGACCTACAAAGGTATGATGGACCGGCTGGTCGAATCCGGTAACGGGGCCGCCGCGACTGTCTGGAGCGCCAAAGTCGCCGAGGGTTTGACCTTTGAAGAAGTAGACGAGTCTATCAAACAAGTTGCCATTGATCGTAACATCAGGGGTGTTGGTGAGCTGCCATTGGGCGATCAAGTCGCCGCAATGAACGGCAAACCGTGGCGCAAACTGAACATCTATTTGTATTGCAACCCGCTGACTGCCGCCAAGATGATCGAACATGACCTTGCCTATGCGGCTTATCTTCCTTGCCGCGTATCGCTGGTCGAGGATGAAACTGGTCAGTTGTGGATTTATACGCTCGACATGGACATGATGATTTACGGCGGTAAAACCTTGCCACCGGAATTGCTGGAAGAAGCGCTTGAGGTCAAAGACATCATGCAGGACATCCTGACACGCGCCGCAGAAGGCGATTTTTGATTTAGGATAGACAAAAAATTGGAGGGCTCCGTCCCCCCGGAACCCTCCATCACCCCACGTGCTCCCTTAGCACCACACGTGAATATAAATAGGTTCCGGCCATCCTAGCCCGATACAGATGACATTATGCTGGCAAGCGATTCCAAGCAAACGCCAAGTGCGGATAACAAAGCTCAAATTCAACGGGTTCAAGCTCATACTTCTCCGTCAAACAAAAACGCCCGCCAAAAATGACGGGCGCCTCAATTCACAATGTATTGGAAATTAGCCGTAAACGGATTCTTTGCCAAAATGTTTGGTCAGCATATAGTAGACCACAGCGCGGTATTTGTTGCGCTCGGAACGGCCATATGTGTCCAGCACAGAATTGATCGCATCCATCAACTGCGGACCATCAGCAAGGCCAAGCTTCTTGATCAGGAAATTGTTTTTTACTGTCTCGATCTCGTCAGGCTGCGTGGCAGCAACGGTCGATGCATCAGCATTATAAATTGCGGGGCCACAACCAATTGTAACTTTTGTCAGCAGGCCCATGTCAGGCGATATGCCGCATTTGTTTTTCAGATCATCGGCATACTGCGCGATTAGGTCATCTCTTTTACCCATAAGGTTTTACTCCCACCAGAATTTTCGAAGCATAGCTCCGCTTAAAAGACCCAACATGGGCCAACGCGTGTAAGTTATCGCTAATTGTGCCAAAAACAAAGGAATTTTCTTTGGGCGCGCATTTATTTGCTGGTCAAAATAAGATGGCCGCCCAGTACAAAGCTGGGCGGCCGTTTAAAGTTGTTTTTCTTGAATACTTACAATGTGTTAGTAGCGATAATGCTCTGGCTTATAGGGGCCGTCCACTGACACGCCGATATAATCTGCCTGCTCTTTATCCAACACCGACAGTTTTACACCGATCCGGTCCAGATGTAGGCGGGCAACTTTTTCATCCAGGTGCTTGGGCAGGATGTATACGTCGTTTTTGTATTCATCGCCTTTGGTCCACAATTCGATCTGCGCCAGCGTCTGGTTCGTGAACGATGCCGACATCACAAAGCTGGGGTGCCCCGTGGCGTTGCCAAGGTTTAGCAACCGGCCTTCGGACAGCAGAATGATACGTGCGCCCGAAGGCATTTCGATCATATCCACCTGTTCCTTGATGTTGGTCCATTTGTGGTTCTTCAGGCTCGCCACCTGAATTTCATTGTCAAAGTGGCCGATGTTTCCAACGATCGCCATGTCCTTCATCGCGCGCATATGCTCGATACGGATCACGTCTTTGTTGCCGGTTGTGGTGATGAAAATGTCAGCTGAATCAACCACATCTTCCAGAATAACCACCTCATAGCCATCCATAGCCGCTTGCAGCGCACAGATCGGATCAACCTCGGTCACCTTTACGCGGGCACCGGCACCGGACAGCGACGCGGCCGATCCTTTGCCAACATCGCCATAGCCACAAACAACAGCAACCTTGCCAGCCATCATTGTATCCGTGGCGCGGCGGATGCCATCAACCAGCGATTCCTTACAGCCGTATTTGTTGTCGAACTTGGATTTTGTCACCGAGTCGTTCACGTTAATCGCAGGGAACGGCAGCTGGCCTTCTTTGACCAGTTCATACAGACGGTGAACGCCGGTTGTGGTTTCCTCGGAAACGCCTTTGATCGCGTCGCGCTGTTTGGTGAACCAGCCCGGGCTGGATGCCATGCGCTTCTTGATCTGCGCATAAATGGCTTCTTCTTCCTCGGACTGTGGATTTTCCAGCAATTCAACCTCACCAGCCTCGGCACGCGCACCCAGCAGGATATACAGCGTGGCATCGCCACCATCATCCAGGATCAGGTTACATGTGCCTTCTTCAAACAAGAAGATACGATCCTGATAATCCCAATGCTCCGTCAGTGATTGGCCCTTGATGGCAAACACCGGAATGTCGGCAGCGGCCATCACTGCGGCAGCATGGTCCTGCGTGGAAAAGATATTACAAGACGCCCAGCGCACCTCGGCACCCAGCACCACAAGTGTTTCCATCAAACAGGCTGTTTGAATGGTCATATGCAGGCTGCCGGCAATCCGCGCACCCTTTAGCGGTTTGCTGTCGCCGTATTCCTTGCGCAGCGCCATCAGGCCTGGCATTTCGGTTTCTGCGATGTCCAGTTCCTTGCGGCCATAACCGGCCAGCGAGATGTCTTTTACGATATAATCAGTTGTCATTGCGTTGCTTCCTTGCGCTACTCGTCTTGGTTAGAGGGCAGATATCATTCGTTAACCGTAACGGCAACACCAAGAGATTCGTGATTTTGCCCATGGTTTATCTACCTACAGAAAATTAACAATTCCCCTTTTCAGAACTTGGGCTAAGCTGGTGCAAATACACGGGTGAAAGGCTGGCATGAATGGGACATAAAATTACCCACACCGAAGGCGAATCGAACACATCCGACGCGCGGCAACGCTGGGCGGAAACCTCGGTCGGGCCAAAGGCAGCGCCGTTGCTAAAACGCGATGCAGACGTGTTTTTACATCAGTCCCTGTCCAGCCCCTGTGTCAGCACCATTGCCGCCGCAAACGGGATATGGATCACCGATAAGGATGGTCGCCGTTACATGGATTTCCATGGAAACTCGGTGCATCATATCGGCTATGGCCACCCGAAACTGGTCGCTGCGATCAAGGCGCAACTGGATGACCTACCGTTTGCCCCGCGCCGTTTCACCTGTGATCCTGCGGTTGAACTCGCCGAAAAACTGGCCGAAATCGCCCCTGCCGATCTGGGTAAGGTTCTGTTTACCACCGGCGGGTCCGACGCAAACGAGGTAGCATTGAAAATTGCTCGCGCCGCCACTGGCCGGTTCAAAACCATTTCATTCTGGGATTCGTTTCATGGCGCTGGCATGGGGGCGGCCAGTGTTGGCGGCGAGGCCACGTTTCGATCCCATATCGCGGGGCCCTTAATGACGGGTTGCGAACACGTAGCCCCCTTTGCCTGTTATCGCTGCCCTTATAACCACGCCAG
>JAFLKA010000489.1 GCA_022712735.1 Marinosulfonomonas sp.
GCCAGTGACAGACCATTGATGAAACGCGAATATGTCAGCGCCTCGTCGTGGCTGCGCACAGCCGCATTGATCCGCTGGATCCACAGCGCGCGGAAATTGCGCTTGCGGGCCTTGCGGTCGCGGGTGGCGTATTGGTTTGCCTTGTCCACGGCTTGGGTTGCGGATTTATACAGATTTTTGCGGCGTCCTTTAAAACCTTTGGCGGCTTTAATGACTTTCTTGTGGCGGGCTTGGGTCGTTGGACCTGAAGTAACTCTCATTGCTCAATCCCTCCTAGCGTGCGTACGGCATCATGGTCTTGATGATTTTCGCATCAGGAGCCGACAGCGTGGTTGTGCCGCGCGCATTGCGCAGGAATTTGTTTGAGCGTTTGATCATGCCGTGGCGTTTGCCGGCTTGTCCAGCCAGAACGCGGCCAGTAGCCGTCACTTTGAACCGCTTTTTGCAGCTCGATTTCGTCTTCATCTTAGGCATTTCCGTCTCCTTTTTGGGCGGTGGTTACACGCGACTCGGCATGCCACTTGGGCCGGTCGCGCACGTCGAAGGCCGTCATATAGGCCGCTTCCCCTTGTATGACAAGGGAAAACGCTCCTCTTTGGGCGCTTAGTTTAGATATTTCCCGATAACCCGCGTAAACGCCTTGGGCACGTCGTCAAAGCTGTATCCGCTGGGTTTGCCCACAATCGCAACAGCAATCATACCACTGCCGATCATAACCATTATCGCAGCCCCGCGCGGCACTCTGCCGTCCACAAGCGCACCAATGATGGACGGGATCGCAAGCCCGAAAATAATCAATCCAAACACCAGAAATAAGTCGTTATCCATTACTCACCCTAAATAATACTTCACTAGGTAACTTTACCTTAGGTCATTATTATTGGTCTGTGCGAAAAATCAACCTTTCATCACACGGCGCAACCCTAAGTATATTGGTGGTTCCGGGCACATTGAACGGCACGCCCGCAGTGACAACGATCTGGTCTTTGTCTGTGGCAAATCCTGACGCACGTGCCGCGCGTGCAGCACTAACCACGGCCAGCTTAAACCGGTCCACCTCGCCCGAGAAGTAACAGTTCACCCCCCAGCTCAGGCACAAACGCCGTGCCGTGCCGGTCAACGGCGTCAATGCGATGATCGGCACGCTGGGGCGTTCGCGTGCGGTTAGCAATGCCGTTGTTCCCGAATGGGTAAAGCAACAAATCGCCTTGATATCGGTGGTTTCTGCAATCTCGCGGGCGGCAGCGACGATACCATCGGCCACGGTGCTTCTTTTCAGAAGGCGCGATGCCTCGATCACTTCGCGGTAGGTTGGGTCATGCTCGACTTCAATCGCCACGTTGTTCATCGTGGTCACAGCCTCGATCGGATAACGGCCTGCAGCAGATTCCGCTGACAACATGATCGCATCCGTGCCCTCGTAAATCGCGGTGGCAACATCCGATACCTCGGCCCGTGTCGGCACAGGGCTGTCGATCATGCTCTCCAGCATTTGCGTCGCCACAATCACAGGCTTGCCAGCCGCACGGCACCCACGGATCAGACGTTTCTGGATCGGCGGCACATTCTGCACCGGCAGCTCCACCCCCAGATCACCCCGCGCCACCATAATTCCGTCTGATACCTCCAGAATTTCCTTGAATAAATCCACGGCCGATGGTTTTTCAATCTTGGACAGGATCGCGGCACGACCCTGCGCCAATTCACGGGCTTCAAGCACATCTTCGGGCCGCTGAACGAATGACAGCGCCAACCAGTCCACACCCAACTCACAAACAAACTCCAGATCCTTGCGGTCCTTTTTCGATAGCGCCGCCAGTGGCAGCACCACATCGGGCACATTCACCCCCTTGCGATTGGAAATCGTGCCGCCCACCACCACGGTGCAATTGGCAAAATCCGCTCCGCATTCTGCAACCTTCAGCTCGATCTTGCCGTCATCCACCAACAGGGTCGAACCGACCTTCAGGGCCTTGAATATCTCTTTGTGGGGCAAACAAACACGATGGTTGTCGCCCGGCGTTTTATCCAGATCGAACCGGAACGTATCCCCGTCTTCCAGATCAGCCGCTTTATTGGCGAACGTGCCACAGCGCAGCTTTGGCCCCTGCAAATCGGCCAGAATGGCAATCGGGCGGTCCACATCTTTTTCGATCTGCCGGATTATCCCGTGGCGCACACGAATATCATCGTGTTCCCCATGGCTCATATTCAAACGGAACACATCGGCCCCAGCCTCGAACAAGGCGCGTATCATTTCATAATCATCAGATGCCGGCCCAAGGGTCGCCACGATCTTTACATTGCGTTGGCGTATCATACTGCCACGTTCCTCGTGTTATTTATCATTTAATGGTGGGCCATGGGTTATATGCCGCATATCCCGTGCCGTTTCAACTGGCGCTTTTGATATTTCACGCTTATGCAGGACATGACTTAAGACAGTGACAACGCCATGACATATCATCCCTTCCATATTATCGGCCAGGACCGTGCGTCGCGCTGGCTGTTGACGTGCGATCACGCCACCAACACGGTTCCCGATGCTATCAACAATGGCTCCCTAGGCCTTGCGCCCGCAGATATGGCCCGTCACATCGCCTATGATGTCGGGGCCGCCGGGGTGACATATGCGCTGGCCGATCTGCTGAACGCACCCGCAATTCTAACGAATTTCTCGCGTTTGGTCATTGACCCAAACCGCGGCGAAGATGACCCGACCCTGTTGATGAAGCTGTATGACGGCACCATCATCCCGGGCAACCGCCATGCAGATGCCGCGGAACGCGAGCGCCGTCTTGAACTGTGTTACCGCCCCTATCACACCGCACAAGCCAAAATGGCAGCGCGGCAAGATAATACTGTGCTTGTGGCGATCCACAGCTATACTCCACAGCTAAACGGCTACCCCATTCGTCCGTGGCACATCGGTATTTTGCATGGCACGGACGCACGGTTCTCGATCCCGCTACTGGCCCGCCTTAATCAGGAATCTGACCTGTGCGTTGGCGAAAACGAACCATACGGCGGCCATCTGGATGGCGATTCCGTAGACCGCCACGCCAGCGCCCACGGGCGCCCCAATACGCGGATTGAAATCCGCAATGACCTGATCAAAACCGAAGAACAGCAGGTTGCATGGGCCAAACGCCTTGCACCAATCCTGCAAGAGGTACTTGATCAGTCAG
>JAFLKA010000443.1 GCA_022712735.1 Marinosulfonomonas sp.
GGTGGCTAAACTCGATGAATGGGAACGCTTCTACAACTTCGCCAGACCACACGGCGCGCACAATGGACAGACCCCTTACGAAGCCCTGCGAGAGCGGCTAACATGACCCAATAAGTGTCCCGCCGGTTCGTCTAGGTTACAATCTGATTCCAGAATGGCATTGCTATCGTCCAGCAGGCTGGCCAGAAAACTGCGCGCCGCAAGCGACAGTTTCTTGCCACGCAGATGTACCGCATACCAGCGGCGTATCAGCGGAAAGCCAACCACGTCGAGCACAACAATATGGCGGTTGCTTAACTCAAGCCCCAGATTGCGCCGTGACAAAACTGAAATACCCAACCCCGCCATCACCCCCTGTTTGATCGCTTCTGCATTGCCCAGTTCCATATAGGGCGTGATCGCCAGATCCTGTTCAGCAAACATCCGTTCAACAGCTTTGCGGGTGCCGGACCCCGGTTCCCGCTCTAAAAACCGCGCTTGGCTGATCTGTTTGAGCGATACATTTTGCTGCCCCGCCAACGGGTGATCAGGGGCAGCAACCACCACCATTTCATTGTCGATAAACGGATAGGCCTCAACCGCGATTTCGTCGGGAACCTGACCCATAATCAGCAGATCATCCTGATTGGAGCGCAGCCGTTCCAGCACTTCGGCCCGATTGGTAATGGTCAGGCGCGGCTGCACTTGCGGGTGGGTTTCCACAAACGCACCGAGCAGATGCGGCATGAAATAGGCCGCCGTGGTGATCACCGCGATGCGCAACTCGCCTTTGACCACGCCCTGCAATTCATCCGCCAGATCACCCAGCGCACCAACCCGCACTAAAATATCCTGCGTCAACGAATAGACCTCGCGACCCGCCGTGGTCATATGCATCTTGCGACCAACCTGTTCCATCAACGGCAAGCCGAGCGTTTTGCTCAGCTTGTCCACTTGCATGGACACCGTTGGCTGGCTCAGATTCAGGGCCTCGGCGGCGCGGGTGAAACCATCCAACCGCACGACGGTTTCAAAAATCTGGAGCTGGCGCAAAGTAACATGCGGCAACTGGAGGGACGGGGGAAGATCAATCATAGATAAAGCTCTATACCCATAGTAGAAACAATCGATTATTCTTTATAGTCCAATTTTGCTATCTAGTCCAGTATGCGGGGATTCCCGCACTGAAATTGATCTTTTGTGGAGGAAATCATGCTTGACCAAACCAGTCGTTATAGCGACCTGACCCTTAAAGAAGAGGACCTGATTGCTGCGGGCAAACACGTTCTTGCCGCCTATAAAATGAAGCCGGCCGCCGGTTTTTTTGACTATATCGGCACCGCTGCTCACTTTTGCGCAGAAAGCTCGACCGGCACCAATGTGCACACATCCACAACCGATGATTTCGCCATGGGGCTGGATGCGATCTGCTACGAGATCGACGAAGAAAAAGAGCTGATGAAAATCGCTTTCCCGATTGATCTGTTTGACCGCAACATCACCGATGGCCGCGCCATGGTCGTGTCGTTGATGACCTGTATGATCGGCAATAACCAAGCAATGGGCGATGTTGAATACGCCAAATTGCTCGACTTCTTTGTGCCGCCGAATTTCTTGCGCCTGTTTGATGGCCCTTCACGCGGCATCAAGGATATGTGGCGCGTTCTTGGCCGCGATCTGGAAAATGGTGGCATGGTTGTGGGAACGATCATCAAACCAAAACTGGGCCTGCGCCCAAAACCATTTGCAGAAGCATGTTACCAGTTCTGGCTCGGTGGTGATTTCATCAAAAACGATGAACCACAGGGCAACCAAGTCTATGCGCCGATGAAAGAATCCATTCCGTTGATCGTTGATGCGATGAAACGGGCGCAGGATGAAACCGGTCAGGCGAAATTGTTTTCGGCCAACATTACTGCCGATTGCCATCATGAAATGATCGCACGTGGTGAATATGTTTTGGAACAGTTCGGTTTTCTGGCTGAAAATGTGGCATTGCTGGTTGATGGTTTTGTCGGTGGTTGCGGCATGGTTACGACGGCGCGCCGTCACTTTGGCAACCAGTTCATTCACTATCACCGCGCTGGTCACGGCATGGTCACGGGCGAAGAATCCAACCGTGGTTACACCGCATTGGTACACATGAAATGGGCCCGTATGTCTGGTGCTTCCGGCATCCACACCGGCACCATGGGTTTTGGTAAAATGGAAGGTTACAACAGTGACACCGTTTTGGCCGATGTGTTGATTGATGATGTATCCGTGGGGACGCATTACACCCAACCATGGGAAGGTATGAAGCCAACTGCGCCGATTATTTCCGGTGGTATGAACGCTCTGCGTTTGCCGGGCTTCTTTGACAACCTTGGTCACTGTAATGTTATCCAGACATCTGGCGGCGGCGCATTGGGCCACAAGGACGGCATTGCAGACGGTGCGACATCATTGCGTCAGGCCTATGAAGCATGGCAACAAGGTGCGGATATTATCGAATACGCCAAAGAGCATAAAGAGCTGGCAGGCGCGTTTGAATCGTTCTCGTCGGACGCGGATGCGATCTATCCGGGTTGGCGCGAAAAACTGGGTGTGCATAAATAAGCATTTCCTTTTCCCTATCCCGTCACTGTGGCGGGGTAGGGAGTTCTTTATCAAAGAGCTGCGGCGTGGCGCATTTCTTTCGTAAAGAGCACAAATCAAAAGGGTGATATAATGAGCGACGCCGACCAGTTCCGCATCACAGACGAGCCCTTTTATCAGGCAACTGCCAATGAAATTGCGCTCTATGAAACCGCTTACGAGTGCCGTCTGCCGGTGATGGTCAAAGGGCCAACCGGCTGTGGTAAATCCCGGTTCATCGAATACATGGCGTGGAAGCTGCAAAAGCCGTTGATCACGGTTGCCTGTAACGAAGACATGACAGCGGCCGATCTGGTGGGGCGGTTTTTGCTTGATGAAAACGGCACCCGCTGGCAGGATGGCCCGCTGACTGTGGCAGCGCGGATCGGTGCGATTTGCTATCTGGATGAAATCGTTGAGGCCCGTCAGGACACCACCGTTGTGATCCACCCGCTGACCGATCATCGCCGCGTTCTGCCGTTGGATAAAAAGGGCGAACTGCTTGAGGCGCACGCAGATTTCCAATTGGTGATTTCCTATAATCC
>JAFLKA010000223.1 GCA_022712735.1 Marinosulfonomonas sp.
GTTATGCTATATGGAATTGGCGGCGACATCGGGTCTGGTGCAGGTGTTTGGCCGTGATGCGCGCACGATGGACCGCAATGAAATTGCCCGTAACCGGCAACGGATCGGGGTGGTGCATCAGGATTGCCAGTTTCTGGACCACTTGCCATTATCGGCCAATGTGGCCTTGCCATTAACGGTTGCGGGGCGTGATGCGGGGGCCGAGACCGAGAACCTGAATGACCTTTTGTCATGGGTCGGGTTGGCGGACCGTGCGGATGCGCTGCCTGCGGAATTGTCTGGTGGCGAGCGGCAACGGGCGGCGCTGGCCCGCGCGGTGATCATGTCGCCGGATGTGGTTTTGGCGGACGAGCCAACCGGAAATGTCGATTGGGAGATGTCCAAACGGCTGCTGACGTTACTGGTAGAACTGAACAGGATGGGCAAAACGATTATGATTGCCACCCATGATATGAATTTGATCCGTGCGGCGAAATCACAGGTTAATGCGCGGGTGTTGCGGATTAACAATAGGCGGTTGCAACTGGCGGGGGCGGATTTGTGAAACTGGGCAAAGATAAGATATTTTCGCTTCTAAAGGGCGACAGGCAAGCCAACCAAGTGGTGCCGCCCAGCGGATACACCGCAACGCTAACGTTGTTCACATCGGCGGCGATGGCGTTTCTGGTCGTGTTTGCGATGGCGTTGTCGCTTGCAACAGGGCGGTTGGCGGATCGGTGGTCGTCTGAGCTGGCGCGCTCATCCACCGTGCGCATTTCAGCACCGGCGGGGCAAATGGAGGCGCAAACCCGCGCCGCCGTCGAGGTATTGCGCACCACACCCGGTGTGGCCGAGGCGCGGGTGTTAAGTGATGACGAGCAAATGGCGTTGCTGGAGCCGTGGTTTGGCCCGGGACTGCCGATTGAAAGCCTGCCGATACCGCAATTGATCGAGGTGATCGAGGACAGCGATGGTTACGATACGGACGGGTTGCGGCTGCGGTTGTCAGCCGAGGCACCGGGGGCGGTGCTGGACGATCACACGCGCTGGCGCAAACCGCTGGTCAAGGCGGCAGGGCGGCTGCGGTCGCTCGGGCTTATTTCAATCCTGTTGATCGCCTTGGCAACGGGGGCGATGATTACGCTGGCGGCGAATGCGGCATTGGCGGCGAATGCACAAGTGATCCGCGTGTTGCGGCTGGTCGGGGCACTGGACGATTATATCGCGAAGGCCTTCGTGCGGCGGTTTACCTTGCGGGCCTTGACGGGCGCTGCGGTCGGATCGCTTGCGGGGATGATCGCGGTGGCGTTTTTGCCCAGTGCGTCGGTTGCGGGCGGGTTCCTGACCGGGCTAGGATTTCAGGGCTGGCATTGGTTATGGCCATTTGCCATACCTCCAATGGCAGCCGGTGTGGCGTTTTGGGCAACCCGTGCTGCGGCCTTGCGTAGTTTAAGGGAACTGACCTGATGGGATATGCGTTTCAATGGCTGCGAAGCCTAATTTTTTCGATCCAGATGTATCTGATGATGGCTTTGATGGGGTTGGTCTTTGTGCCGTTTGCGATCGTCAATCGCAGGGCTGTCTACACATTTGTCAAAACCTACGCCCGCTATTGTCGCTGGTCCTTGGCGTGGATAGTTGGCCTGAAAACCGAAGTCCGCGGCGAGGTGCCGACAGACGCCTGCATGATTGCCTCCAAGCACCAGTCGTTTCTGGATGTGATCCTGATTATCAGCGTTGCGTGGCAGCCGCGTGTGATTATCAAACGCGAGTTGCATTACCTGCCGGTGTTCCGGTTTTTCGGATCGCGCATGGGTAATGTGCCGGTGAACCGTGGCAAGCGCGGCAAAGCGATTGAAAAGATGAAAGCGGATGTGGAAAGCGGTAAAAACCTGCCCGGTCAGTTGTTGATTTATCCGCAGGGCACGCGGATCGCGCCCGGGGTGAAAGCACCCTACAAGATTGGCACGGGGCTGCTGTATGAACAAACCGGACAGGACTGCGTTCCGGCGGCGACCAATGTGGGCGTGTTCTGGCCCAAACGCGGGGTGTACCGCAAACAGGGTGTGGCGGTGCTGGAGTTTTTGCCACGTATTCCCGCTGGCAAACCGCGTGATGAGTTTATGGCCGAGTTGGAGCAGGTGGTCGAGGCTGCATCGGACAAGTTGATGGCCGAGGCGGGGTTTGAAGGCTGATGGAATATGTTGATACAATCGAAGCGCTAGAGGCGATTTACGGCACACCGAGTGAGGCCGCCATCATTAAGGTCGCACATCAGCTGACCCCGACGTATCGTAAGTGGATCATGCGCAGCCGGTTTTGTGTGATCTCGACTGTTGGGCCGGATGGTACCGATGGCTCACCGCGTGGCGATCTGGGTCCGGTGGTGACTGAACTGGATGAGCAGACGCTTGCGCTGCCCGATTGGCGCGGCAATAACCGCATGGACACCCTGCGCAATATTATCGCGGATGAACGTATCGCGCTGATGTTTATGGTGGCCGGATCAACCACAGTGATGCGGGTGAATGGCCACGCGCGTATAACCACGGACGCCGACATGCTGGCGCGGTTCGAGGTGAATGGCAAACACCCGCGCTCGGTGATTATCATCAAAATTGCCGAGGTCTATTCCCAATGTGCCCGCGCTGTAATGCGGGCGGGGCTGTGGAGTGACGGCGATTTATCAGAAGGTTTGCCAACGTTCGGCGACATGCTGAAGGAAATAACATCCGGTAGTTTTGATGGGGAAACCTATGATCGCGCTTGGGGCGCGCGGGCCAAGGAAACAATGTGGTAGAGCTAACCCTGATCCGCCACGGCCAAGCCCAGACAGGGGCCAAGGACGAGGCCAGCTATGACAGCCTAAGCGATCTGGGCCATCAACAAGCGCGTTGGCTGGGCGAGGCTTTACGCGAGGGCCAGCCGTTTGATCAGGTCATATCTGGCGTGATGACACGCCAGATCGAAACGGTGCAGTCGATGGCGCTGGCGGATGTGCCGCACAGCACCGACGCGCGACTGAACGAGCTGGATTACTTCGGGCTGGCCGAAAGCCTGCGTGCCAGCGACGGGGTGGAAATCCCGCGGGATATTCAATCCTTTGCCCTGCATGTGCCGCAGCTGTTGAATGTGTGGCGAAACGGCAAGATGCACGCCGGTCTGGAAACCTATGACGAATTTTGCAGCCGGATCATGGGTGCGTTGCATAATGCGGCGGGTCAGGACGGGCGTATTGTGCTGGTCACCTCAACCGGCGTGATCGCAACCTTGGCGGCGATTTCGCTAGGGCTGGATATGGTGAAAAAGACCAAGCTGTTCCTGAAGGTGATGAATACCTCGGTTCACAAGTTTGAACTGGTGGGGGGTGACCTGCATCTGACCCAGTTCGGTGCCATACCGCATCTGGAGCATCCTGACCGGATTGAGGCCCAAACATTTGGCTAGGGTATATATAAGGGGCAACCAAGACCCGTTATTTATGAATATCGCCTATATTGTTGTGCAGTTTGGGTGCTTGATGGCAATAATAGCCGGTATTTGACCCGAAATTGTAACATTTCATCTGGCTGTGCCCCAAGCGCATGCGTGAATTATTACAAAATAACAGGTTTTGACGGAAAACCCTGAAACATCGCTGGTGGGGCCAAACACTCCCGACTGGAAAACCGTTGTTTTCATTGACCCGCACAGATTGCTGTGCGTGAACGCACACACGCACGCGTTACCTCACGGGTCTGTGCGTTGAGATAGTGACCGTTCATCCTTAAATCTAGGTTATCGGAGGCACTGACGCCCCACACAGACAAAACTTAAACCCTTGAAAAGGAACACTGAAATGAAACGTATCGTACTGACAACCGCCATCGCCCTTTCCCTTGCCGCTCCAGCATTTGCTGCTGGTCAAAATACTGTCGCTCAAGACGTGGCACTGCACTTTGCAGCGTCTGATACAGGCTCTGGCTCGCGTGTTTACCTCGGTGACAGCAACGGCGTAAGCGCCCGTGCCGCCGCCATCTTTGCTGAACTGGATGCCGAAGACACAGGCACACGCGGTCTGCCTATTCTGGCCGGTTCGGATGCAAATATGTCCTCAAAGGGCGGCCAGAGTGCAGTAGCTGCGGCTATCTTCGCCGAAATCCGCGCCTCCGAAAACGGTTCTGATCGGTAGGAACCCCAATCCACTCACAGAATTACGAAAGGGCCCCGAGAGTGGGGCCCTTTTTTATTAATGATACAGTGTATTAGGCTGCCAGCCCTTTGGAGCCGATCGCTAGAAATTTGTCGCGCCGGTCCTTGACCAAGGCGTTCGGCTTTTTCTTGGACAGTTCTTTCAGCGTGGCCTTTAATTCCTTGCCCACACTCTGGATCGCCGCTTCTCGGTCGCGCTGGGCGCCGCCTGCGGGCTCTGCAATTATCACATCCGCAACGCCCAGCTGTTTCAAATCCTGCGCGGTCAGGCGCAGCGCCTCGGCGGCTTCGCGCATCTTTT
>JAFLKA010000073.1 GCA_022712735.1 Marinosulfonomonas sp.
CAAAACCGAATCGCCATCGCGTGCGATCATCAATGCACCCCAGCCGCCAGGGCCAGGATTGCCGGAACAGGCGCCATCGGTATAGACGAATAAATCAGGCATGAGCGGATACCATGATCCAGTCTGAAAGTTCACCACTAAGGCCGGGGCCGTTGCCGTATTCGCAGTGATCGATTTCAAAGCCAGCGGTCGTGAGGTGGGTCAATAGTTCGTCCTCTTGATAATAAGTATACATGCGGTCAATGGTGTCGCGGGCGGCATTAGAGCCTAATTTCATGCCAATATGGAACAGCGCATTCGGTTTGCAGGCGCAATTCAGGGCGGCGAGGTGTTTGGGGAAGTCGGCGCGGGGCGCGTGCAGCAGGCTGAAGTTGGCCCAGATACCATCGTAAATGGCAGTGCCCGATATGTCGTCAAAACTGGCGTGACGGGCGGTAACGCCATCGTATTGATTGGCAAGTTTTACCATTTCGATTGAGGCATCTACAGCGTCAACCGCGCATCCTTGTTCGGCCATAAAAGCCGCATAAAGTCCTGGCCCGCAGCCAAGGTCGAGCACATGCGCGCCCGTCGGCATCGCATCGCAAAAGGCGACCAACCCGTCATAGCCGTCCAGATCTTTGGTCAGGCGGGAATAGTCGGCGGCGCGGGCGTCGTAGACTTCGATGGTTTTGGCGTCCACGCTCATGCGGGCATCCGCAGGATGCGGGGGACTTTGAATTCGACGTTTTCCTGCGCTGTTTCGATGGTTTCGACCGCCACATCATAGCGGGCGCGAAAGGCATCGATCACCTCGTCGACCAATACCTCGGGGGCCGAGGCCCCAGCGGCTAACCCAAGCGTTTTTATCCCGTCCAGCGCCCGCCAATCGATGTCTTTGGCGCGTTGCACCAGTTGCGAGTATTCGCATCCTGCCGCTGCACCCACCTCTACCAGACGGCGGGTGTTTGATGAATTTGGTGCGCCAATCACAAGGATCGCATCGGATTTGGCAGCGATTTCCTTGACCGCTTCCTGACGGTTGGTGGTGGCATAACAGATGTCTTCTTTGTGCGGACCGATGATGGCGGGGAACCGCGATTGCAGCGCGGCAACGATGCCAGCCGTATCGTCAATCGACAGGGTCGTCTGGGTGATATAGGCCAACCTGTCAGGATCGCGCACATCCAGCGTGGCAACATCGCCAACGGCTTCAACCAACAGCACTTCGCCCACGGGCAATTGCCCCATAGTGCCCACAGTTTCAGGGTGACCCGCATGGCCGATCATCACCATTTGCAACCCGTTTTCATTGTGGCGCTCGGCCTCGATATGCACCTTGCTGACCAGTGGGCAGGTGGCATCAACATAGATCATATTGCGCAACCGTGCCGCATTAGGCACTGATTTTGGCACCCCGTGGGCCGAGAAAATCACCGGCCGGTCGGTGGGGCAATCATCCAGTTCCTCGACAAACACAGCACCCTTGTCACGCAGACCATCAACCACGAATTTGTTATGCACGATTTCGTGGCGCACATAGACGGGCGCACCCCATTTCTCGATCGCCATTTCGACGACCTTGATGGCGCGCACGACACCTGCACAAAACCCGCGCGGGGCGGCAAGAAAAAGGGTTAGTGGTGGCTTGGTCATATCGGCCCTGTTCTGCTGCGTTAGAACTAGGGTCTATGCAGGGCGACGTCCAGCCCCATTGCCAGCCCCGTTGAAAGTAAAAAGCCGAGGCGTTTGCCCCGGCTTTTTATATTATTCGTCGGCGTCATCTGCCCGTGCCGGCGCGGGCATAGGCTCGCGTGGGGGGCGACCGATCACTTCGCGCAGATCGTCAAGTTCGATGAAATTATCGACTTGGCGGCGCAGATCATCCGAGATCATCGGTGGTTGCGACCGAATGGTCGACACCACCGAAACACGCACGCCCTGACGTTGCAGGCTTTCGACCAAGGGGCGGAAATCGCCATCCCCCGAGAAGATAACCATGTGGTCAACATGAGGCGCCAATTCCAGCGCATTGACGGCCAGCTCGATATCCATGTTGCCTTTAACCTTACGGCGGCCCATCGAATCAGTGTATTCCTTGGCGGGTTTTGTCACCATGGAATAGCCGTTGTAATGCAGCCAATCCACCAGGGGGCGGATCGGGGAATAGTCGTCATTTTCCAGCAAGGCGGTATAATAAAACGCCCGCAACAGTTTGCCGCGACGCATAAATTCGCTTCGAAGCAGTTTATAATCAATGTCAAACCCAAGCGATTTTGCAGCCGCATATAGATTTGATCCATCGATGAACAGCGCAAGCCGTTCGTCTTTGTAGAACATCAAATTTTCCTTCCGGTAGGCGGTTTCGACTTCGTTTCCGTGAGTGAGTGTGGTTACTGATAAAATATGCGACACCTAGAATGATTTTAAGGATTTGTTACAAATGGTGCAACCCACAACGACCCAACGGCAACCTGTATCGGCGATAATTGGCCTTGGGGCGAATTTATCGTCTAATCACGGCACTTTAATCAAAACCTTGCAGGTTGCATTGGAGATGTTGGTGGGTGATGGTGTTGAAATTCAAGCTGTTAGCCAGTTTTATAGCACACCTTGTTTTCCTGCCGGGGCGGGGCCGGATTATGTGAATGCAGCGGCGTTATTGCGGGTGGATGTGCCAGTGGTGGACCTTTTGTCGCGACTGCATAAGATCGAGGAAGCAATGGGGCGCAAGCGGGTTGTGCGTTGGGGGCAGCGGGTTCTGGACCTGGATTTATTGGCGTTTGGCGATGAAATTGCCCCTGATCTTGAGGAGTATCTATACTGGCGCAATCTGCCGATTAAGGCGCAATCAACGGTGGCGCCGGAGCAGTTGATTCTACCGCATCCGCGCATTCAGGACCGCGCATTTGTCCTGGTGCCGATGGCTGATGTGGCGCCGGATTGGGTGCATCCCGTAACCCAGCTTAGCACGCGCCAGATGCTGGGTGATCTGCGTGCAGATGATGTTGCACAAATCGTGCCGCTTTAGTGCTTGTCATCAAGGGCTAAAGCTCCTAAATAGACGTCTTCGTATTACCCTAAGCCGAGATCAGGAGTCGCCCTATGGCCCGCGTTACCGTTGAAGATTGCGTTGATAAGGTTCCAAACCGTTTTGAGCTGGTTATGCTGGCGGCCCACCGTGCGCGTGAAATCACTGCGGGGGATGCGATTACGGTTGAACGTGA
>JAFLKA010000192.1 GCA_022712735.1 Marinosulfonomonas sp.
AACACGAAAAGAAATCACAAAAAATTTATAATGTGCTAAATGTTGTGCTACATCTCAATGATGGTAAATTTTTATGTGATTATAACCCTTTCCCCTGAATTAACCCTGATAGTGGGTACACGAGCCTTTTGACGAGGTGCCGGAATATGACAGCGGCGCGTTGAATGCGGCCGACAAACGGGTGGTGGTGATCGGTGGTGGCGACACGGCGATGGACTGTGTGCGCACGGCAATTCGCCAAGGTGCGACCAGTGTGAAGTGCCTGTATCGTCGGGATAAGGCTAACATGCCGGGCAGTATGCGCGAGGTGCAGAATGCCGAAGAAGAGGGCGTTGAATTTATCTGGCAGACCGCACCAAACGGGTTTGTTGGTGATCCGGTTGAAGCTGTGATGGTGCAGAAAATGCGACTGGGTGCGCCGGATGCCACAGGGCGCCAAAGCCCCGAAGTGATCGAGGGTGCGGATTACAACGAGCCTGCCGATCTGGTGGTTATGGCGCTGGGATTTTCGCCTGAAGACCTGCCGACATTATGGGACGAGGATGCGTTGGAAGTGACGCGCTGGGGCACGATCAAGGCCGATTTCAAAACCCACGCAACCGAGGTTGACGGGGTTTATGCGGTGGGCGACATCGTGCGCGGTGCCAGCCTTGTGGTGTGGGCAATCAGCGATGGGCGCGGGGCGGCGAATTCGATCATCGGCTACCTGAATTCGGTGGATGTAATTGCTGCCCAGTAACGGCAAAACGGACGATATGAATTCCATATGACTAATTTACCGGGTTCAGACGGGCAAAATTGAAACAAGGTCAGGTAGCGTGACGTAATAATGGAGAGTAAGATGGACAGAACAGGAAAATGTTTGTGCGGTGCGGTGCATTTTACAATCCGCGATCTTAATCCGGAGTTCGGCGCCTGTCATTGCAAGATGTGCCAGCGCTGGGCTGGATCGGTGATGATGGGCCTGACAGTTCCGACGGATACGATTTCATTCGAGGGCGAGGAAAACATCGACCGGTATCAGTCGTCAGATTGGGCCGAGCGGGCGTGGTGCAAAAAATGCGGCGCAGGCATCTGGTATCGGGTGACCGCCGAGGGGCCGCATAGTGGTGAGTATCACATGCCGATTGGATTGCTGGATGACACATCCGGTTTGAACATGGCCCGCGAGATTTTTGTCGACGTGAAACCTGATTGTGTGTCGCTGGAAGGCGAGCGCGACCGGCTGGACACAGTGGCCACGTTGGCAATGTTCGGAGCGTCATAATGAAAATAGTATACTTTTTGGCCGCATTGGTCTTTGCGCCGATTGCATCACATGCCGGCACCTTTGTTCCGCCCAAAGGTTGCAGCGCATATTTAACGGTGCAGATGAAAAGCTGTGAGGTGTCGCATTACTGGACGTGTGGGGCGGATCCCGAGGGCAACCACTGGATCATGTCGATTGACGGCGAGGGGCCTTCGTTTTTGCAATATCTGGACCGCGAGTTTCGCTGGTTGCAGAGCTACCCGCAGGGTGTGGATATTTCGAGAGAGTTGATCACCGAGGAATCGGATGCCAATTCGATGACAGAATTGTTTGAAACGCGACGCGATGATTTTGATTTCAGGCAAAGTGTGAAGCAGTCTGGCAAGCAGATTGCAGTGGAGCATATCACCGGATTTGACCGCCTGAACGGCACGCGCGTTACCATTGATGGTGAGCCGCTGTTGGTGACTGAATTCGAGATTTACGTGCAGTCGGACAATGGCACTGCGGTTGTGCACACCACAGGAAACCAGTTTGTCAGCGAGCGGTTCCGGCTGTTTTTTCAGGGACGCGAAACTGAAACAGCAGGTGGCGAGACATTTCATTATGATGACACGCCGGTGCTGTTTATCGAGCCGGGCGAGGCTGGATTTCTGGCGGACCGGCCAGAGTTTGGCTGTGACGATATGATGTCGGGGCTGGATCAGTCTTTGACAAATGATTTGGAGAGACAAGATGACCAAATATGATGCAGCATGGGCCAAAGGCGAAGAAGCAAAGCGGGCGTGGTTGGAAGACAACGGCATGTATTCCGCAGCCGAGGAGCATTCGTCATGTGGTGTGGGTCTGGTGGTGTCGATTGATGGCGCGGCCAGCCGCAAGGTGGTGGACAATGGCATCAACGCGCTGAAAGCAGTGTGGCATCGCGGGGCTGTCGATGCGGATGGCAAGACCGGCGACGGGGCCGGTATTTTGCTGCAAATTCCGCCGCGGTTTTTCTATGATCAAATCCGGCGCACGGGCCATGAGCCGCGGTTCGACGAGCTGATTGCCGTGGGTCAGGTGTTTTTGCCGCGCGAGGATTTTGGTGCGCAGGAAACCTGCCGGACCATCGTTGAAACTGAAGTGTTGCGGATGGGGTATTATATTTACGGCTGGCGTCAGGTGCCGGTTTCGGTGGGCTGTCTGGGCAATAAGGCTGATGCGACCCGCCCCGAGATCGAGCAAATCCTGATCAGCAATTCCAAGGGTGTGGACGAGGACACATTCGAGCGCGAGCTGTATGTGATCCGCCGCCGGATTGAAAAGGCGGCATCGGTTGCCCAGATCAACGGGCTGTATCTGTGCTCGCTTTCGTGCCGGTCGATTATTTA
>JAFLKA010000074.1 GCA_022712735.1 Marinosulfonomonas sp.
CAGACCTTCGGTGCCGTCCATCGCAATACAGCGCACTGTGTTTTCGCCCAGATGCTGCGACACTTCCATCACCAGCTTCTTGCCGTTGTTTGTTGTGTCGACAGCGTTCAGAATGTTGGGCAGATCACCCGTAAACTGAACATCAACGACGGCGCCAATCACCTGAGTGACTTTGCCTGTTGCTTTCGCTTTTGCCATTTTCAAATCTCCGCTTTTTCTAGAGTGCCTCGGCACCCGAAATAATTTCAATCAGCTCGTTGGTGATTTTTGCCTGCCGCGAGCGGTTATACTCGATGCTCAGGGCGTCAATCATATCGCCAGCGTTACGTGTTGCGTTGTCCATTGCCGACATCCGCGCCCCTTGCTCGGACGAACCATTTTCCAGCAGGGCCGAGAAAATCTGGGTGGCCACACCGCGTGGCAACAGATCCTTCAGGATCTCGTCCTCGCCCGGCTCGTAATCATAGACCGTGCCCGCCGTATCATCCTCGGTTGCCTCAAACGACGCCGGAATGATTTGCTGCGTGGTTGGTTCCTGCAACGCGACATTCACAAACGTGTTATAGAATATCGTCGCAACGTCAAACTCGCCTGCGTCAAACCGGTCCAGAACATCGCGGGCGATGTCGTGGGCGTTGATATAGCCAACCCGCTTCACGTCGGTCAAATCAACATGGTTGATGATCTGATCGCCATATTCACGTTTCAGCTGGTCACGGCCTTTTTTGCCGACCGTGATCATTTTCACCGTTTTGCCCGCTGCCAACAGTTTAACTGCCTCGGCACGCGCCATCCGGACGATGGACGAGTTAAACCCGCCGCACAGTCCGCGTTCACCGGTCATTACCACCAACAAATGCACGTTATCCGCCCCACTGCCCGAAAGCAGTTTGGGCGCGGATTCACTATCACCAACCGATGCTGCCAGCCCGCCCAACACAGCATTCATCCGTGCTGTATAGGGGCGGCCTGCTTCCGCAGCCTCTTGTGCGCGGCGCAGTTTCGCCGCGGCAACCATTTGCATGGCTTTGGTGATCTTGCGCGTGTTCTTGACGCTGTCGATCCGGTTTTTTAGGTCCTTAAGATTTGGCATGTACCAATTCCCACCCTTAAGCCATTAAGTTTAAGCGAAATCCGCTGCGAATGCGTCAAGCGCCGCTTTGATCTTGTCCTCGATCTCACCTTTGATCTTTGGATCTTTATCGGTGATTTCAGCCAGCAAATCAGCGTTTTTCTGACGCAGATGGGCCAACAGACCTTCTTCAAAGCGGCCAACATCCTTGACGGCAACCTTATCCAGATACCCTTTGGTACCGGCATAGATCACCAACACGATTTCGGCGTTGGTTAGCGGTGAATACTGCGGTTGCTTCATCAGCTCGGTCAGACGCGCACCACGGTTAAGCATGGCTTGGGTCGCCGCATCCAGATCAGAACCAAATTGGGCAAATGCCGCCATTTCGCGGTATTGCGCCAATTCCAGCTTAACCGGACCCGCAACAGATTTCATCGAATTGGTTTGCGCCGACGATCCAACCCGCGACACCGACAGACCTGTGTTCACAGCCGGGCGGATGCCTTGGTAAAACAGTTCGGTTTCAAGGAAGATTTGGCCATCGGTGATCGAAATCACGTTGGTCGGAATAAACGCCGAAACGTCGCCGCCCTGTGTTTCAATGATCGGCAATGCGGTCAAAGAACCCGAACCGAAATCCTCGTTCAATTTGCTGGAACGCTCCAGCAATCTTGAGTGCAGATAGAAAACATCGCCAGGATAGGCTTCGCGTCCTGGTGGACGACGCAGCAATAGCGACATTTGACGGTAAGACACCGCTTGTTTGGACAGATCATCATAGACGATCAGCGCGTGGCGGCCATTGTCACGGAAATGCTCGGCCATCGCGGTGGCGGCATAAGGTGCAAGGAACTGCATTGGTGCCGGATCAGAAGCAGTCGCGGCAACAACGGTTGTGTATTCAATCGCGCCGGATTCTTCCAGTTTCTTCACCAACTGCGCCACGGTCGAGCGTTTCTGCCCGATCGCCACGTAGATACAGTACAGCTTGTCATATTCGCTTTCAGCCGCATCATTATACGACTTCTGGTTCAGGATCGTATCCAGTGCCACAGCGGTTTTACCGGTTTGGCGGTCACCAATGATCAGCTCGCGCTGGCCACGGCCAATCGGGATCATCGCATCCACAGATTTCAGGCCAGTCGCCATTGGCTCGTGCACCGATTTACGCGGGATAATGCCCGGCGCTTTCGCATCCGCAACCGCGCGTTTTGTGGTTTTGATCGGGCCTTTGCCGTCAATCGGGTTGCCAAGGCCGTCAACTACGCGCCCCAACAATTCGTCGCCGACAGGAACGTCCACGATGGATTTGGTCCGCTTGACGGTGTCACCTTCTTTGATGTCACGGTCGGTCCCGAAAATAACAACACCAACGTTGTCCGCCTCAAGGTTCAGCGCCATTCCGCGGATACCACCGGGGAATTCAACCATTTCACCGGCCTGGATATTATCCAGCCCGTAAACCCGTGCAATCCCGTCACCGACGGACAGCACACGGCCGACTTCGGCCATTTCGGCCTCTTTCCCAAAGTTCTTGATCTGGTCCTTAAGGATCGCAGAAATTTCGGCTGCTTGGATGCCCATTATCCGACCTCTTTCATTGCATTTTGAAGATTGCCCAGCTTCGATTTGATCGAGGTGTCGATCATCTTGGAGCCAACTTTAACGATTAAACCGCCGATGAGTGATGCATCGACGGAAGGTTTGATTATGACATCTTTGCCAACGCT
>JAFLKA010000316.1 GCA_022712735.1 Marinosulfonomonas sp.
TGGCAAGACCTGTGCCGTGGTCCGCATTTACAGCACACCGGCCAAGTGCAGGGCGATGCCTTTAAACTGATGTCGATCGCCGGTGCCTATTGGCGGGGCGATAGCGACCGCGCCATGTTGCAACGCATCTATGGCGTGGCGTTCCAGAACAAGAACGACCTGAAAAAACACATGTTCATGCTGGAAGAGGCCGAAAAACGTGACCACCGCAAACTGGGCCGCGAGATGGACCTGTTTCACTTTCAGGAAGAAGCGCCAGGCATGGTGTTCTGGCACCCCAACGGCTGGACCCTGTATCGCACATTGCAAGATTACATGCGCCGTCGCCAAAACGATGACGGATATCTTGAAATCAACACCCCGATGGTGGTGGATCGCAAACTGTGGGAGGCATCAGGCCACTGGGAAAAATACCGCGAAAACATGTTCACCACTGAAATTGATGATGAGCACGCCAATGACAAACGCACCAACGCGCTAAAACCGATGAACTGTCCCTGCCACGTTCAGGTCTATAATCAGGGTATGAAATCCTACCGTGATCTGCCGCTGCGGCTGGCCGAATTCGGATCGTGCCACCGGTACGAAAGCTCGGGCTCGATGCACGGGTTAATGCGGGTGCGCGGATTCACACAGGATGACGCGCATATTTTCTGCACCGAGGAGCAGATCGCTTCGGAAACAAAAAAGTTTGTTGAGCTTCTTAAGCGAGTCTATCAGGATTTGGGGTTCACTGATTTCAAAATCATGTTTTCAACCCGACCAGAAGTTCGCGGCGGAACTGATGAGGTATGGGATAAGGCCGAGAAATATTTGGAAGACGCCGTTAAAAAGCTGGATATGCCCTATACTCTAGATCCTGGTGAAGGCGCATTTTACGGCCCCAAGATTGATTTCAAACTGACCGACGCGATTGGCCGCGAATGGCAGCTGGGCACGCTTCAGGCCGATTTCGTGCTGCCTGATCGTCTAAATGCCGAATATGTCGGCGAGGATGGTGCAAAACACACCCCCGTCATGCTGCACCGCGCCACCCTTGGATCGTTCGAACGGTTCCTTGGCATCCTGATCGAAAACTACGCCGGAAAATTCCCGCTGTGGTTGGCTCCGCGTCAAGTGGTGGTTGCCGCAATCGTTTCGGATGCGGATGAATACGTGCAAGAGGTGGTCACTGAGCTGCGCGCCAAAGGCATCCGTGCCGAGGCCGACGTGCGCAACGAGAAGATCAACTACAAGGTCCGCGAGCATTCATTAGGCAAGGTGCCGGTCATTCTGGCCATCGGCATGCGCGAGGTCGAGGAGCGCACCGTGTCCGTGCGCCGTCTGGGCAACAAGCGCACAACAGTCATATCGCTGGAAGAGGCTGTAACATCTCTGACGCAAGAGGCGCTTGCGCCCGATCTTGCCTAAAACTGTAACATTCCGCCCCTCCGCACTGTAACATTCCAGCGCGGGCGGGCGGATTTTCGTGTTTTTCGGCGCAAACCTGCGTATTTCCCCTGATATGTCATAACGCGCCCGTGACACACGCCGATGTGAATGGCTTGCACAGATGCCCTGCCCCTATGCTTTCCTATGTCGCAAACAGCGGCACATGGAAACGTAACCTAAGGATCATCTCATATGTCATACCACGTTAAATCGCTCGCCGTTGCTGGCGCTATCGCTGCTGCCCTGACCGCCACATCCACCGTTCCAGCTGCCGCTGCTGCCAAAGAAAAATGCTACGGCGTTTCACTGGCTGGCGCAAATGACTGTAAAGCAGGCGCTGGCACAACATGCGCAGGCACATCGACTGTTGATTACCAAGGCAACGCATTTACGATGGTTGCTGCGGGCACTTGCACCACAATGGAATTGCCCGAGGGCCGCATGGGGTCGTTTGAAGAGCTTGAGCGCGACATCCCTGCCTAATATACTGATCTGGCGCCTTTGCACGAACCGCAAGGGCGCCATTTTTCTACCTATTGCGTGTTGCGTTCAAATAGAATTGCGCATTCAGATGGCAAGCCGAGGCAGCGTTTGAGCTTCAAATGCGTTCGGCTTGCCATCTGAATTCGATTTAACGCTACACGCTATAAAAACAGGGTTTCCCAATGCACGATACCTCTCCCGCGAAATTCAGGACCCTGCCAAACCGCCCCGGCGTTGGATATAAACCACAACATTTCGCCGCCATCATGGAGGACGCCAGCCCGGTTGAATGGCTGGAAATCCACGCCGAAAACTACATGGGCGATGGTGGCCGCCCGCTGGCACAGTTGCGCCATCTGGCCGAAAAATTCCCGATTTCCGTGCACGGCGTTGGCCTGTCGATCGGTGGCAAAGACCCGCTTGATCTGGACCATTTAACCCGCCTGAAACACCTCTGTGACTGGCTGAACCCCGCGTCATTCTCCGAACATCTGGCATGGTCGACCCACGAGGGCCACTACCTGAACGACCTTATCGCGCTGCCCTACACTGAAGAAACAGTCACCAGCGTTGCCGATCATGTCGCGCAGGTGCAGGACGTTCTGGGGCGCAAAATGCTGCTGGAAAACCCGTCGTCCTATCTGGCGTTCGCTGAATCCACCCTGTCCGAGGTCGATTTTCTGGCCGAAGTGGTAAAACGCACCGACTGCGGCCTGCTGCTTGATATCAACAACGTGTTCATCTCGGCCACCAACCAGAAAACCAGCGCCATTGCCTATATCGACAGCTTTCCCTTGGAACATGTTGGCGAATTTCACCTTGGCGGCCATGACGAAGACATGGACGACACCGGTGCACTGCTGTTGATCGACAGCCACGGACGCGAAGTGGTCGATCCGGTCTGGGCGCTGTTTGATTACACCCTGAATAAATCCGGCCCCCGCCCCGCCCTGATCGAATGGGACGCCAACGTGCCCGATTGGCCGGAATTGGCCGCCGAAGCCAAGCGCGCCGCGCAAATTCTGGACAAAATTGCAACATGACCGTCACGCAAAACGAATTCACCAAGGCAATCCTTAACGCTGATTTGCCCGTGCCGGATGGTCTGTGCAACCCCGAAGGGGCGTCCGCTGGAAAACGGTTTTCCGTCTACCGCAATAACGTCGCGGTCAGCCTGTCCGAGGCATTAGAGGTCACATTCCCCGTGATCCGCAAATTGGTCGGCAATAAATTCTTCACCGCAATGGCCGGTGTGTTCCTGCGCCAACACCAACCAGACAGTCCGATGCTTATGTATTACGGCGCTGACATGCCCGCCTTTCTGGACAGCTTCCCGCCTGTTGCCCATCTGGGGTATCTGCCCGACGTCGCTCGCGTTGAACTCGCACTTTGCCGCAGCTATCACGCCGCCGATGCGGCCCCGATTGATCCACAAATCCTGCAATCCATCGCCCCCGACGCGCTGCTGTCCACCCGCTTGCATCTGGCCCCCTCGCTGCATCTGATCCGCTCGAACTGGCCCGCCGCCGCCCTGTTCCACGCCAACAGCAACCCTGATGCGCCAAAGCCGGTCATGCAGGCCGAAGACGTGTTGATCACCCGTCCCGAATATGACCCCGAAGTCACAGATCTGCCCCCGGGGGGCGGCGCATTTATCGCAGGTTTGATGAACGGCGAAACACTGGGCGAGGCCCATAAAACCGCGACCATATCCACAGGTGATTTCGATCTGACCGAAGTTATCGGCCTCCTGCTATCAAAGGCCGCAATTATAAAAATAACCGAAGGGACACCAAAATGAACGCGCTGATTTCACTACATAATTCGATATTCGAGAGGCTTGAAAATATGCTTGGCCCGTGGTTCTTGCCCACACTGGCCCGCTTTACCTTTGCCGCGACCCTGCTGCTCTATTTCTTGAACTCGGCCCGCACCAAAATCGGTGAAGGCTTCTTTGGTTTCCTTGATATCAGCCGCGCCTACGGTCAAATATTCCCGCAAGCATTCGAGGCCGCAGGCTATGACGACGAGGCCATGTCCGCGTTCCAGTGGCTCGTTTCGCTTGCCGGAACATGGGCGGAATTCGTCCTGCCAGTGCTGATCCTGATTGGGTTGTTCACCCGTCTGGCCGCCCTTGGCATGATCGGCTTTATCATCGTGCAAAGCCTGACAGACATCTACGGCCACATGGCGGAAAAATACGGCGTGTGGTTTGACCGGATATCGGACGGTGTGATCATGGATCAACGGCTGTTCTGGGTCACCGTGCTGTTGATCCTGGTGGTGCGCGGCGCCGGACCCCTATCACTGGACCGCCTGATGCAGCGCAACACCTAACCCCTTCTTCTTGCCTTAAATACCTCCGCCGGAGGCTACGGCGCACGCCCCCGCAGGGGGCGGCGCAACTCCTCAATGTTCATCCGGCTTTGTCGCGGCCAACGCCAGCACCCCGCCCAGCGCGCACATCGCAATCGGAAACATGGTGAACGCGTTAAAATGAAACGCATAATACATCCCCGCCGCCGACGCCAACATCATACCGCCACCGATCATCGCCCTTGATCGCGCCATCGCGCCGCCCGCAATCGCCAGCAGTGGTGCAAACAGGCTCATAAACTTGATCAACCCGACATTCTCGACCTGCTGAAACGTATCCGGTATTTCCTTACCGGCCCAATCGACAAATTCGGTATAACCGAAACTAAAAAACCCGACGATCATACCGATCACCCCGCCGATTATCCCCAATACCAAAGCCGCATTACGCATCACTAATCCCCCAATGCTTCTGCTCGTCCTTACCCCATCCAAGGGTCAGCAACCCGCCTTCTTCCAATATCACTGGCCGTTTCATTAAACTAGGATGGGCCAGCATCAGCGCCACAGGATTGCCCTTGCGCTCATCCTCACTCAGCTTGCGCCATGTGGTCGAACGCCGGTTCACCAGATCCTGCCCGAACACCACAAAAAACCGCTCCAGTTCTTCGGCTTTCAACCCGTCCTTTCGCACATCAACCAGTTCCGCCTCATGCCCTGCCGCCTTTAACGCCTTCAGCGCACGGCGGCATGTATCACAGTTTTTTAGCCCGTATATTTTCATTTTACCCTCACAATTTTCCCGATCACTATAAGCGGAGCGTCGCTGAGTGCGAGCGTATTTTTCTTGCCTTTTGTCAAAATCACCCTACGGTTTTGGCTGTGACATCAGGTTTCTTGACGACCGTCCTGTAATTGGGGGCAGCCGATAGACTGGAGAACTGGCTGCACGACCCTGCAGTAATTTCGCTGTCGGGGGGTTAAACGACGGAGAAAACGGATGGCAAATGGCACCGTAAAATGGTTTAATACGACTAAAGGTTTTGGGTTTATTGCACCTGATGATGGCGGCAATGATGTATTTGTACATATCTCGGCGGTCGAAGCAGCAGGCATGACTGGCCTCGCTGATGACCAGAAGATCGAGTATGAAATGGTTGAAGGACGCGACGGCCGTGCCAGTGCCGGCGAGCTGAAACTGGTCGAGTAAACCGCCAATAGCGCGAAAAATTCAACGTGGCCTGCCTCTGCGGGCCACGCTTAGGCGTGCGCACGAACCCGCCGCAAATCACATATCCAAAAAGAAAAGCTTGTATTACCACGCAAATGGCCCCATGTGTCCCCTGTGACGCTATTCTTATTCTACCCGCCTCCTTATCTAAAGCAGCCGGACGATGTTAAAAGACTGCTGCACCAAGCCGCTGCATACTGCGGGCGGTGATACTACTTAAGGAGATACGGAATGGCTACTGGCACCGTAAAATGGTTTAACACTACTAAAGGTTTCGGCTTCGTCGCACCTGACGACGGCGGCAAAGACGTGTTTGTACACATCTCGGCTGTTGAGCGCGCTGGTCTGACTGGCCTTGCTGACAACCAAAAAGTTGAATTCGAGCTGGAAGAGGGCCGTGATGGCCGTCAGTCCGCAGGCGCGATCACACTGATTGACTAAAAGTTCGGCGGGCTAACCCCTGCCGTCTTGCTAGAATTGAAAACACCCCGTTGCCTTTGGCTTCGGGGTGTTTTTATGTCTACAGCGCAACCAATCTAAACACCCCGCACTAATCGGGGCATTATTTTATCCAGTGCGCATCGGCTGCGTTACTCGGTGTAACAGCCTTTTTCGCCCACGGGGCAAACAATACGGCTGGTCGGGGCAGAACTTGCACGACGCGCCCGCGCTTTGCGAACCACAGGATGTGCTTTCATCGATTGATAGCTAACCGACTGGTTTGGCGTGCCGCAACAGATCACCCCGTCAATGGTGATAGGCTGCAATCCGGCCGGGCAATAGTTGGTCGATGTTGAATATGGGTAAATCCGTGGGCCATCAGCCAATGCTGGTGCGGCCCCGAGAACAAGCGCACCAAGTGCGGCGGTCATTACTTTTGCAATCATTATAGTCCCAAGGTTTGATCAAGCGTGGGATCAATGGAAAATACCGCGTTACCGATAACAGTATAAGCATCCAAGTCAATTTCCCTAGCGGAAACAGATTATTTCGTTTTCCACTACTTCCGCGCTTTACGCCGTGACTTTCAAGCACTGCTTCAGCCCTCAAGCCGACGCATTCAACTCGCCCTGAAACTCGCGCCACTCGCCCGCACTCATCCCCGATGTTTCCTGCGTCACCTCTTCGCCCTTTAACATCCGGCGAATGCACTCCATCGCCTTGCCGCTCAGATTTGCGCCGCCCATGCGGTAATCCGCAAAGGCGCCGTAAGCCGCAGGCACCCAATCGGCCACCACCTTGCAAATCGCGTCGGCATAAACGCGGATTTCGTATTGGGCGTGCATATCGGCCCGCAGACGCAGGAAATGAAACAGGTTGTGCAAATCCACCTTCCAATACCACTGGGTATAAATATTGGTCGGCAGGTTCATCCGCGCCAACTCCCGCGCCAATCCCTGCTGGCCCTCGTCCGAGATCATCGCCTCGTAGTTGTCATAGGCCCGATTGGCATCGGTTTTCAAAATCTCCAGAACCCGTGCCGCTTCTTCCCCCTCAAGTGCCACACCGCGCCCCTGATTATTGACCACCGATTGCGCCGCCAACTGGTCGGCTGCCGGAATATAAAACTCGCGATCCAGTATCGAATACCGCGCCGAATATTCATTCACATTCGCCGTGCGGTGCCGGATCCACTGGCGCGCCACAAAAACCGGCAGCTTCACATGCAGCTTGATTTCGCACATCTCGAACGGGGTGGAGTGCCAGTGGCGCATAAGGTAACGAATCAAACCCGCATCATTCTGCACTGATTTCGTGCCCTTGCCATAGGACACCCGCGCGGCCTGACAAATCGCGGCGTCATCGCCCATATAGTCGATCACACGGATAAACCCGTGGTCCAGAACCTCATACGCCTTATATAAATGCGCCTCCATGCCCTCGCTCACCGCCCGCAAGGTTTGGCGCGGGTTGGCGCGTTGGTCTTCAATTTCGGCAATCTGTTCAGGCGTCAGCGGCATTTGGCATCCTTTTCAATCGACATAACACACGGATCGAGTCGCAAAAGACTATATCTATGGATGGCGCATCAGAAAACCACAATATAGCCCCGCAGACATCCCTGTGCCACATTAACGATGTTTTTTCGTGCAATCGTGCCTTTCCAACCAGCCGTCAGTTAACTTTTAAGGCTGTTGCACGGACTTTATGACAACTTCAAAAATAATCAGATGTGGGCAGTAAAATGTATAAATCACTATTTGCAGGAATTTGTCTATTTGCGCTAGCTGCTTGTGGGTCGGGCACGGACCAGAATGTGGATGGTGGCACTGATCCGGATCCGGATGCTGGGCCCAATGGAATACCCCTAGTTCTGAATGAAAATTTGCACGGAGCAACATATAACGCTGCTGCGGGCACATTGACTCTGAATATGGTATCGCTTGATGCTGGGCCTGTGAATCAACTATATACTCGCAATGCAGGATTGGATGTCGGCCCTTATCAAGCATACACATATCAGAAGGATCCGCTGGATAGGCATTTTACAGCACTTGTCGCCCAGAGCGGAGACCCAGCCCAATCTGTTCGCGCCGGAGTTGTGGCGGATGGCGGTCAGTTTAACAGATATTTCCCGAGCGCTTTTTATGAACGTGACGGTGGTTTTACGCCGCCAAGCGATGCAACCGGGGGCAGTGATAGCGCCCTTTCTATTATCAATGGCGTGCCTTTTGTCGGCATCATCAGCCGTGACGCCCGCGCATTATCGGGCACAGCTGTTGTTGCCGACCTGTCAACATCTTACCGTTTTGTTACAGATGCAAAGCGCTCTGCATATCTGGCAGGCAGGTTTTATACGCGTCAGGTTAGTCTTTCGTCAGCAGCCAAACGTGACGCGCCAGACGCGCACAATCGCGATTATTCGGCAACCACACTGGAACTTGGCTTGAAATATGTTTTCCGTGTTGGAAAACGCGGCGGCTTGTCGACAATACGGGCAAACCTTGGGAAAAACTGGTGTGCAAGCGACCCAAAGTCCATTTTCGCACGACTTGGGTATGAGCACAGTTTTCTGATGAACCCGCGCACAAGATTAACCTTTTCCGGATCCTATGAGCGTCAAAATTATGCAGCAAGCTGGTGAACGCCAACAACAACAGCTGGTTTTCGAGGGAATATGCATCGTCGGCTGGAAAAAGGCGGCGCAATTCGGCTTGGCCTGATCGTAACTAAAACGATCAGCGCATCAATAAACTCAACTTCGAACAGCGCCACAACTTATGTGTCCTACGAAATGGGGGGACCCGTAGGGTCAGCGGTAATATCATTCAGTGCTGGCGCAACTTATTATGATTTTCCGGCCTTTAACTTTG
>JAFLKA010000320.1 GCA_022712735.1 Marinosulfonomonas sp.
ACCTCGTGTCCAAATTTCAAGGAGAATCAGAGAGGTTGGTCAAATCTCTGTTTCAGCTTGCCCGAAAGAAGCGACCCAGTATCATTTTTATAGATGAAGTGGATTCGCTGTGTGGAGCCAGAGGAAATGGAGAAAATGAGAGTGCCAGACGAATTAAAACAGAGTTTCTGGTACAGATGCAAGGTGTTGGAAGGGACAATAAAGGGATATTGGTGCTAGGGGCCACCAACACGCCTTGGCAGCTTGATCCAGCCATTAGAAGAAGGTTTGAAAAGAGGGTGCATCCCGACCCGCGCCTGAAAAAGGTGGCCACCCCTGTTGACGGGGTGAATGACGAAATGCGCAAGCTGGCCGAGGATATGCTGGAAACCATGTATGACGCGCCGGGCATTGGTCTGGCCGCCCCCCAGTTGGGCATTTTGAAGCGCCTGATCGTGATGGATTGCATCAAGGAAGAGGGCGCAGACCCGCAGCCGATGGCCCTGTTTAACCCCGAGGTTATGTGGACGTCCGAGGCACTGAATGTTTATGAGGAAGGCTGTTTGTCGATTCCCGAGCAATACGGCGATGTGGAACGTCCTGCCGAGGTGATGGTGAAATGGATCGACATTGACGGGGCTGCCTGTGAGGCGAGGTTTGACAAACTGTGGGCGACCTGTGTGCAGCATGAAATCGACCACCTTGAGGGCAAGCTGTTCATTGATTACCTGAAACCGCTGCGCCGCCAGATGATCACCCGCAAGATGGTGAAATTGAAACGCGAGCGGGCGCGGGCATGATCCGTGCCTTTGTGCCTTATCCCGATAAACGTCTGAAAACTGTCTGTGCGCCGATTGATGTGGTGGATGATACCGTGCGTGGTATCTGGGCGGATATGGTTGAAACCATGGACGCGATGCCCGGTGTCGGGTTGGCAGCGCCGCAGATCGGGGTGATGTTGCGTTTGGCGGTGGTGGACGCTTCTGATGCGCGGGGGCAGGCGGTGTTGATGGGCAATCCTGTGGTTTTGCATGCCTCGGCCAAGTTGCGCGAACATGAGGAGGCTAGTCCGAATTTTCCGGGGTTCTCGGTGGTGATCAAGCGACCCCGCGCGGTGACAGTTCAGTTTTTGAATGAAGTGGGCGAGGTTGAGGAGCGCGATTTTGTCGGGCTGTGGGCGACCTCGGTTCAGCACCAGATCGATCATCTGAACGGACGGATGTTCTTTGATAACCTGTCGAAAATGAAGCGTGATATGTTGCTGCGAAAGGCACGAAAGGGGGCGCGATGAAAGTTGTGTTTATGGGCACGCCGGATTTTTCTGTCTCCGTGCTCGACGCGTTGGTTGAGGCGGGTCACGAGGTGGTCTGTGTTTATTCCCAGCCGCCGCGCCCCGCTGGCCGTGGCAAGAAAGACCGGCCAAGTCCGGTGCAGGCGCGGGCCGAGGCGCTGGGGCTAATGGTGCGCTATCCGGTGTCATTGAAGGGTGACGTGGAGCAGGCAGAATTTGCGGCGCTGGGGGCAGATGTGGCGGTGGTGGTGGCCTATGGGCTGATCTTGCCGCAGGCGATTCTGGATGCACCATCGCAAGGATGTTTGAACATCCATGCGTCCTTGTTGCCGCGTTGGCGCGGGGCAGCACCAATCCATCGGGCGATTATGGCGGGGGACGCTGAAACGGGCGTTTGCATCATGCAGATGGAGGCGGGTTTGGATACGGGGCCGGTGTTAATGCGCCAGTCCGTTTCGATTGAGGCGCAGGATACCACCGCTATTTTGCATGACCGGTTGTCTGATTTAGGGGCACGGTTGATTGTGCACGCTTTGGCAAATTTGGCCGAGTTAGAGCCACATATTCAGCCGGAAGAGGGCGTGACATATGCCAAAAAGATCGACAAATCCGAGGCGCGGGTGGATTGGGCGCGTTCGGCTGTCGAGGTGGATCGTTTGATCCGCGGGTTGTCGCCGTTTCCCGGCGCATGGTGCGAGGTGGATGGTGAGCGCCTTAAACTATTGGAGAGCCGTTTGGTTGCAGGCGCAGGTGCGGTTGGCGAAGTCTTGGGCGGCTTAAAGATTGCCTGTAGTGAAGGGGTAGTCGAGATACTGAAGGCCCAACGTCAGGGCAAACGGCCAATGGAGGCGGATGAGTTGTTGCGTGGGTTTGAAATGCCGGAGCGGTTAAACTAAGCCGCCTGTAAGGCTTGATGAGCGGCCGAGACGACCTATATTAACCCTATGCCAGTGATATTTTTGATCATAGTCGGTGCCGCTGCGGGGTTTTTGGCCACGCGGGTGATGCATGTGAAAACGGATGTTGTGACCACGGTTGCCATCGGCATCTTCGGGGCGCTGATTGGCGGGCTACTCCTGCGGTTTATCCTGATGCTGACGGGGATTGCCTTCGGGTTTGTCGGGGCTGTTCTGGGTGCGATGCTGCTGATCTGGCTATATCGTACATATATTCAAAAATAGGGCCTATTAGGGCTTGAACGGCTCCATTCCTGCCCGAGCCAATTCGTCTGCGCGCTCATTTTCTGGATGCCCTGCGTGGCCCTTTACCCATTCCCACGTCACCTGATGACGGGCCTGTGCCTCGTCAATGCGCTGCCACAGCTCGACATTCTTCACCGGCTTTTTGTTAGCGGTGCGCCAGCCGTTGCGTTTCCAGCCGTGGATCCATGTGGTGACGCCGTTTTTAACATAAGCGCTGTCAGTGATGATGGTCAGGGTCGATGGGCGCTCCAGTGCCTCTAACGCGTTGATCGCGCCCAGCAGCTCCATGCGGTTGTTGGTGGTGTGGGCCTCGCCGCCGCACAGCTCGCGCTCCTTCAAAACCGAATCGCCATCGCGTGCGATCATCAATGCGCCCCAGCCGCCAGGGCCAGGATTGCCGGAACAGGCGCCATCGGTATAGACAAATAAATCAGGCATGGGCGGATACCGTGATCCAGTCGGCAAGCACCCCGTCAAGGCCGGGGCTGGTGCCATATTCACAGTGATCAATCTTGAAGGCAGCAGTCATAAGGTGGTCCAATAAGTCGTCCTCGGTGTAATAGGTATACATGCGATCAATGGTGTCGCGGGCTGCATTAGAGCCTAATTTCATGCCAATATGGAACAATGCATCTGGTTTGCAAGCGCGATGCAGGGCGGCGAGGTGTTTGGGGAAATCGGCGCGAGGCGCGTGCAGCAGGCTGAAGTTGGCCCAGATACCATCGTAAAGCGCAACGCCGGATATGTCGTCAAAACTGGCGTGACGGGCGGTGACGCCCTCGTATTGAACAGCAAGTTTTACCATTTCGACTGAGGCATCGACAGCGTCAACCGCGCACCC
>JAFLKA010000452.1 GCA_022712735.1 Marinosulfonomonas sp.
GGACCAGCCAGCCCCGCAAAAACCAATGTCATCAGAGTTTTCATCGCATGTATCCTTTATCATCCGGCCAATAGGTCAGTGACAGGAACGCATGCTCCCGACGATGCTGCTTTTGATCCCCGTTTTGGGTCGATCATCCGCAGCCAACCTTTCTGGCCCTTGGGCTTCGTCACCCTTGCGTATAAATGCACCCCGTCGCCGCCGCAATCCGTTTCGCGCCAATCTGATCCCCATGCGCGACATTTCTTATCCCTCTTGCAATCGGCCTGATAATCCGTTTGATCACGGATGAGCCAAAGGGACGCACCATGACCACCACCATCACCATCTGTGACACCTGTAAACGCGAAGATTGGGACGCCGAGGCGCAAGGCATCACCGACGGTGAAGCGCTGGCCGCTTTGATCGAGGCCGAAGTGGCGGCAATAGGCGGTGAGGTTAAGACCCGCCGCTTTTCGTGCCTGATGGGGTGCACCCGCGCCTGCAACATCACCATTCAGGCCGAAGGTAAACTGAATTACACCTTGGGCGAATTTAGTGCCGATGCGGATGCGGCTAAGGGCATCGTCGAATATGCCACCCTGCACGCCAGCAGTGCGTCTGGCCAAGTGCCCTACCGCGAATGGCCGCAGGCGATCAAAGGCCATTTCACCACCCGCCACCCGCCATTGGCCGATTCCGAATGACACAGCCACGCGATCATGGGGGTGGCATTGATGCGGCGCGCGCCGAATTTGGCGGGGTGCGCCCTGAATGGCTTGACCTGTCGACCGGCATTAATCCCGTGCCATATCCCATTCCCGCGTTTGAGCCCGACGCATGGAACGCCCTGCCGGACCGTGCCGCGATGGAGGCTGTCACGGTTGCGGCCCGACAGTTCTGGAATGTGCCTGATGGTGCAGCCATCCTCGCCGCCCCCGGAGCATCCGCCCTGATCGCCCGCATTCCTTATTTAGCCGAATTGGGCAAGGTTAGGGTCGAATCCCGCACCTATAACGAACATGAGGCCGCCTTTCGGGCCATTGGCTGGGATGTGTCCGATGACGCACCCACCGCTCGCGTCATTGTCAGCCCGAACAACCCCACAGGCGATTACTGGGTCGGCACAGACCAATCCCCGTTGCTGATCATTGACGAGAGCTTTTGCGATCTTTCCCCTGAAAAATCCCGCATTGATCTGGCGGTAAATTCCGGCACGATCATCCTCAAGAGTTTCGGTAAATTCTGGGGCCTTGCGGGCCTGCGACTTGGCTTTGCCATCGGTGATCCCGTCCTGATCGCCAAGCTCTCAAATGCACTCGGCCCATGGCCCGTTTCCGGACCGGCCCTTCGCATTGGGGCCGCTGCCTTGACCGATCAACTATGGGCCACCCAAACCCGCGCCCGCCTTACCAATGATGCCGCCCGTCTGGACGCCCTGATGCTGACCAAAGGCGCAAAAATTCAAGGCGGCACCGATCTGTTTCGTCTATTCTGCGTTGATGACGCCGCCGCGTGGCAATCCAACCTTGCCAAACACCACATCTGGTCGCGCATATTCCCCTACTCGAAAACATGGCTGCGCCTTGGCCTTCCCGCATCCGACCGATGGGATCAGCTGGAATCAGCCCTGTGAGCATCGCCGTGATCCTCCTGCTCGCCCTGCTGCTGGATGGCATCTTTGGTGAGCCAAAATGGCTCTGGTCCCGCATCCCGCATCCTGCCGTCCTGATGGGCAGTGCTGTGGGCTGGATGGACGCCCGTTTCAACACAGGCAGTAATAAAAAACGCAACGGCATCCTTAGCCTCGCCGCCCTCTGCATTGCGGCTGGTATAGTTGGCTATTTAGTCTCTAAACTGCCTGATTATGGCATTATCCAGATCCTGATCGCCGCAATCCTGCTGGCACAAAAAAGCCTGACCCAGCACGTCACCGCCGTCGCCAACGCCCTGCGCCTGTCCACAGGCGATGGCCGCCTTGCCGTTGCCCGGATCGTTGGCCGCGACACCCGAAATCTGGACGGCAACGCCATTGCCCGCGGCGCGATTGAAAGCGCCGCCGAGAACCTGTCGGATGGCATTGTCGCGCCCGCCTTCTGGTTCCTGCTGCTCGGCCTGCCCGGCCTGTTGATCTATAAAATCACCAACACAGCGGATTCGATGATTGGCTATCTAACCCCGCGCCACCGCGATTTTGGCTGGGCTGCCGCGCGGTTTGACGACCTGATAAACTGGATCCCCGCCCGTATAACCGCGCTGCTGATCGCACTGACCCACGCCAGCACCTCGAAATGGCGCATTATCCTGCGCGATGCCCCGCTGCACCGTTCGCCCAACGCCGGATGGCCCGAAGCCGCAATGGCAACAGCACTCAATGTCGCCCTTGCCGGCCCGCGCAGCTATGATGGCGACATGCACGACTTCCCGTTTGTGCATGATAATGGCCGCCACACCCTAACCCCCAGCGATATTGATGCCGCCGCCGCCGCTCTCTGGCGGGTCTGGTGGGCGCTGCTGTTTATCACGGCCATCATTGCCCTTTTCAGCTGAAGCGGTTGCCACGCCCTATAGTCCTGCTAATCTGCCCAAAATCCATTTTGAAAGGTCCCCATGCGTATTTCCCTTTTCCCGATTGCCGCGGCTTTATGCCTGTCCCTTACCCCCGCCTATGCCCAAACCCCGTGCGGCGGGAAGTTCAGCAGTTTCGTTGCCGCATTAAAGCAAGAGGCCATCGCATCCGGCCATTCCCCCGCCAAAACCGAACGTTTCTTTGCCTCGGTTCGCCAAGACCCCAAAACGCTCAAGGCGGATCGCTCGCAAGGGGTGTTCCAGAAAGATTTTATCGCCTTTTCCCGTTCCCTGATCAGCAAAAGCCGGATCAACAAGGGCCGCGCAAATTCTGATAAATGGGATCGCGTATTTGACCGGATTGAGCAACAATACGGCATTAATCGCGGCGTCCTGCTGGCGTTCTGGGCGTTTGAAACGGATTACGGTGCGTTTCAGGGTAACTTTAATACCCTGAATTCGCTGGTGACGCTGGCGCATGATTGCCGCCGCCCACAGCTGTTTCGCCCACAGATTTTCGCCGCATTATCCCTATATGAGCGCGGCGCGTTTTCTCCGACCAAAACCACCGGCGCGTGGGCCGGTGAAATCGGCATGGTGCAAATGCTGCCCGCCGACATTCTGGAAAACGGCGTGGATGGCGATGGTGATGGCAAGGTCAGCCTGAAAACCTCGCCGCCCGACGCCCTGATGTCGGGGGCGAAAATGCTATCCGGTCTGGGCTGGAAACCCAACCAGCCGTGGTTGCAAGAAGTCATCGTGCCCCAGTCGCTGGATTGGTCCAAAACCGGCCTGACCACACAAATGCCAGTCTCTAACTGGGCCCAACTGGGCGTAAAGGCCCGCAACGGATCGCTCGCCACTGGCCTGAATGCCTCGATCATTTTACCAATGGGGCGCAAAGGTCCGGCCTTTATCGCCTATCCGAATTTCCGCGTGTATTTTGAGTGGAACCAAAGTTTCACTTACGTCACCACCGCCGCCTATTTCGCCACCCGTCTGGAGGGCGCACCAGCCTATAATGCCGGCAACCCTGATCCGGGCCTGTCGGGCAACCAAATGAGAGCGTTGCAGAAAAAGCTGGCGGCACGCGGCCATGACGTGGGTAAAATCGACGGCATTCTGGGTGCCAAAACCCGCATCGCCATTCGTAAGGAACAGATGCGCCTTGGCCTGCCTGCCGACGCATGGCCCACCGCGGCCCTGTTGAAAAAACTGTAGCCCAACAAAAAAGCCCCGCGCAATTGCACGGGGCTTTTCAATTTATCTGGCTATATCTACCAGTCGATAAACTCTTCAAAATCCTCGACCAGCAACCGCCACCAATCCAGCGTATCTTCAAAGTTTTTATTACCGACGCCGTCAAAATCCAGGTTCACATCCATTTCCAGAAACGGATCACCTTCATCATCGATATACGCCTTGGCAAACCGTTTCTCGCGGTTCCATTCATTGATCTTCAGCGCTGAAATGCCATTGTTCAGGTCATACCCAGCCTTGATCAGGATCGAACTGCAATTGTTATTGTCCTGACAGCCATAAAAATAGACCGAAAATTTGGTGTCTGACACGCGGCTAGAAACCTTGGGGTCGCCCTGACCGTCCACACCCATCGTTGCGACCAGTCCGAAATCCTGCATCGCCTTCATAACAACGTGCGCGTTCGTTGCCGTGATTTCAGCCATTGCAAACGTGCTACTGGCAATTAACGCTGCGGTTGCTAGCCCGCTAAACAGCTTTGTGTGAAAATTCATAACCCACCCTTTTTAATGTTTGAATTGCGCTGATTGAACCAAAGATAACCGCAATCGTCAACGCAATATAAAATCCTATGCCACCATCGACTCGGCTTTTTTCAGATCAACACTGACCAATTGGCTAACCCCCAACTCGCCCATCGTCACCCCGAACAGCCGGTCCATCCGCGACATCGTCACCGCGTGGTGGGTGATAATCAGGAACCGCGTATCGGTGCGGCGGGTCATTTCGTCCAGCAGATCACAGAACCGCGTGACGTTGGCATCATCAAGCGGCGCGTCGACCTCGTCCAGCACACAGATCGGGGCGGGGTTGGCAAGGAACACCGCGAAAATCAGCGCCATCGCAGTCAGGGTTTGCTCACCGCCCGACAGCAGCGATAGCGTCGATAGTTTCTTGCCCGGGGGCTGGCACATGATTTCCAGACCGGCCTCGAGCGGATCATCACTTTCGACCAGAACCAGCTTGGCCTCGCCGCCGCCAAACAGGTGGGTAAACAGGAAACCAAAGTTGTTGTTCACCTGCTCAAACGCGGTTAGCAGACGTTCGCGGCCCTCTTTGTTCAGGCTCATAATGCCGCTGCGCAGTTTTTTGGTGGCCTCTTCCAGATCGGTCTTTTCGTTCAGCAGGGTGTCGTGTTCTTCCTGCACTTCTTTGGCGTCTTCTTCGGCCCGCAGGTTCACGGCACCCAGCGCATCGCGTTGGCGCTTCAGGCGGTTCACATTCGCCTCGATGTTTTCAGACGACGGCATTTTTTCAGGGTCCGCGTCCAGTTCCTCAAGCAGTTTTTGCGGGGTCGTTTCCTGCTCGTCGGTGATCCGTCCGGTGGCATAGGCCACCGTTTCCCGCGCCGCCTCGGCACGTGCCTCGGACCGCGCTCGCCCCTCGCGGGCCTCGGATGCCCCGCGCTCGGCATCCCGCTCTGCATCTACCGCATTCCGTAGGGCAGTTTCCGCCTCGGCCAATGCATCAGCCGCGCCGCGACGACGCGTTTCAGCCTCGCCAATTGCGTCGGCCAACTCATCGCGCTTGGCCGCAATTTCTTCGGGCGCAGCACTGGCCTCTTTCAACTCGGCTTCGGATTGCACCTTGCGCTCGTTCAATTCCGCGATCCGCTTCTCGGCGGTTTCCAGACGGTGCCGCCAGCCTGAAACC
>JAFLKA010000336.1 GCA_022712735.1 Marinosulfonomonas sp.
CGTCAATGGCATTCATGATATTTACGGTCAATTATTCGATGAATTAAACCTTAAAACCATCTTCAAAAATCCATTAAGAAACAAAAGCTCAGTGAATATTTTTAAACAGATCGTGATGGCAAGAATAGCCAATCCTGACAGTAAAAGAGCCAGTGTGAAAGGGCTCGAAGAGCAACTCGGTGTTTCAATCAATCTCGATCAAGTCTATCGGATGATTGTTAATTCCCAATTTATAACCGTAAGATCAACGGTTTCTCACCCAAATTACCATCCTAACCCTATCACACCTTTACAACGCTAATTTGGGAATATGAATTTCCTCACGAGATCTCAAAATTTTACTTGAAGTCACTAAGCGATTTTTGTCTAATTTCCAGATGAAACGATTTTATCCCGACTTTGAGTCCATCGACCTTTTTACTCTGTCCCTTGATTTTCACCAAAATGAATTAGAATGTGCGCACTGTTCAAAACATGATCAATTTGTTTCTCATGGCATTATTTACAAACAACGCTCTAGTACTTTTGCTGAAAAAGTCGGTAAACGGATATTTTGCTCTGATCGATATGGTCGCAGTGGTTGTGGACGAACCGTTCAATTGTATGTGGCGGCTGAAATACCGTGTTTTCGATACGGAGCCGCTCAGCTCTTCATTTTTATTTCGGCACTGCTTGCCAAGCAAACGCTTCCTGAGGCTTATTATCAAGCAACCGGGCAACTTGAATTTCGTAACGCATGGCGATGGCTCAATCGATTAATGCTTAAGCTCAGCGAGTATCGAAGTTTTTTAAAAGTGAGAGCGACTATTCTCCTTGATCCATTTTGCTCAACTAGCCATTATTTGCGACACCTTCTACCCACCTTTTTCCGATTATTTACTTCAACCAATAACGGCTGTTTTGATTTCCAAATGAGACAGCAACAGTCATTTTTATAATTGTTTTAAGCTCATTTCATTGCGCTCTTTTTACTCATCTTTCAAAACTATCGTCAAACAGAATAAGAGTCTATCTTATCTTTTTAACTCGACCTGTCGCGCAACAGAAAAGGTCGTACAATTGATGCCTAAATGTCGTTATTGTCCGAGGGATCTTAATGAACCCAAGGAATAAAATGACTTCCAATAAAATACCGCCTTTAGAATTACGACTGCGGGTACTCAGCGCCATTGATTATGCTCCCGGCAATAGCATTCAAGCGCGAATAAAAAGTGTCAGTGAACGAAACTTTAAAGACGAGCATACGGACTGCGTTTATCAGTTTACTTGGCGAACCATTAGCACTTGGCTTTACCGATTTAAGAAGCGCGGGATCACCACGCTGGATAACAAAACGCGCAGCGATAAAAATAATTATCGTAAAGTACAAGTAAATGAACTAGCCGAAGCGATCAATGAGATCATCCCCACCTTAAGTAAAAACAAGGTCGGTGTTATTCCTAAAATGACGCTTTATCGACAGCTGATGGAAAAGAATTATTTTCAGCGAAGCCAACTCTCACAGACTTCTTTCTATCGTATGGTAAGGGAAAACGATTTGCTTGATTTTGAGACGAGTAAAAAACTTCGACAATCATTTTGTATGCAATTCGCCAATGAATTATGGCAGGCGGATACCATGTATGGCCCATCCATTAAACAGACTGATGGTTCGTGGAAAAAGACCTTTTTAATTGCATTTATTGACGATGCCAGTCGAGTCATTACCCATGGTGAGTTTTTCTACAATGAGAGCCTGCCCCGCGAAGCGCTTTGGGTATAATACTGAGAACATGGTCGATGCATTTCGCACCGCCTTATTTAAACGCGGTAAACCTGACCGACTTTACTTTGATAATGGCTCGAATTATAAATCCAAAGAAATATTACAGGCGTGTGTTCGACTCGATATTTTACTCTCTCATGCACCAGTAAGAGACGGTGCAGCCAAAGGCAAAATAGAAAGGTTTTTTCGTGGTTTTCGAGATCGTTTTTTAGTTCAGCATCTCGAATTCAAATCACTCGAAGAACTCAACAACAAAACCCATGAGTGGATTGAAAACGACTACAATCACCAAAAGCATAGCAGCATTCAAATGACACCGATTGATCGCTTTACACTTGATCATAGCCGTATTCAATTTCTAACCGATGATGAATATACCGAAGAAGTTTTCTTTGTGGAAGAAACGCGTAAAGTATCTAAAACCAATCTCTTTTCCATCAATTCAAACAAATGGGAGTGTCCTGTTGATCTTAGAGAAAAGAAAATACAAGTGCGATTTGATCGCAATAACAAAACGCGTTTTATAGTTTACTTTAATGAGCAACGGATGGGTGAAGCCAGCCCCGTCAACCTTATTTATAACGCTAATTTACGCAAAGCGAAGCAAGGAGATGAAAAATGATAAAATCTATTCATGCGCTCACTAAGGAGCCATTTAGCCGAACTAATTTAAACCTCCTAAGACAACAAAAAGAAATATTCGATATCATTAAAATTCATTCGCAGCAAGGAGGATTCTCTGTTGTAATCGGTGAGCCTGGAGTTGGTAAATCAGTTCTTCGGGAGCACATTGAAGCTTTAGAAAAAGAGCGCGATATAACGGTTGTTTCTTGTGCAAGAACGATGCATACTTATTGGCAGATCTTGACTCAATTAGCTGACTCTTTTAAGATCGAAGTGCCAGAAAAATCATTAGAGAAAGAATTAATTGCTTGTGCATACAATCATATCAAAGAGCGTAAAACGCTTTATATACTGATTGATGAAGCACATCTATTGGACATGCAAGTATTAAGAAAACTCAGATTATTATTTGAGCAGTTTCCGAAAAAACATAATTTAGTTTTGTTTGGCCAGCGAGATCTATTGCATTATTTATCGCTGAATGTGAACAAAGATATTAAGAGTAGAATCACTTATTCTGCTACTATTAAATCACTGAACGATGACGATCTGGAAAGTTATATCGTTAAAGAATTAGAATCAGTCAGAATGGGGATCAACACCTTCGCCGAGGGCGCGATGGAACTCATCATAAGAAGTGCGCGAGGTAATTTAAGACTTTGCAGAAACCTCTGTTATGGTAGTTTAATTGATGCCGCTAGAGAGGCACAAAAAACCGTCACCATCGCACATGTCAACAGCGTATTAATTCAGCCACATTGGCGAAGTCATGAGGAGTTGATCAAACAGCAAGTGTCGCACACCTTAATCATTTAGTTTTCATCAAGCCAAAATTATCATAACGATAATTTTGGCTTTTTTAATTCAAAACTTATGATGGTAAAAATTATGACGTGGCTTGGGTTCCCTGATGGACCTACTTTTGGAAAACTTCGGATTTCAATTTGGGAAAGTGAAAATAAGTTACGATTGAAGTGTGGCAAAATGGTCATAAGAGCGCGGGATCTTACGACCAATAATTTGGAAAATCTTACGACAGCAATTTGGACGGCTACA
>JAFLKA010000075.1 GCA_022712735.1 Marinosulfonomonas sp.
TCCTTCAGACGCGCCAGAAACGCATCCTTGATGCCCTTTTGCACGAACACCCGCGTGCCGTTGGAACAGACCTGGCCGGAGGAATAGAAATTCCCCAGAATGGCCCCACCCACAGCATCCTCCAGATTGGCATCGTCAAAAATGATCAGCGGGGATTTGCCGCCCAATTCCATCGTCACATGCTTCATTTGCGCTGCCGCCGCCGCATAAACCTTTTGCCCTGTGGCCACCGATCCGGTCAGTGAAACCTTGGCCACACGCGGGTCTGTCACCAGCGCCGCCCCCACCTCGCCCATGCCCTGCACCACGTTATAAACGCCCGCAGGCAGGCCCGCCTCGTGCAATATCTCGGCCACTTTCAACGCGCCCAATGGCGTGGTTTCGCTCGGTTTGAACACCATCGAATTGCCGCAAGCCAGCGCCGGCGCACCTTTCCAGCACGCAATCTGCGTCGGATAGTTCCACGCGCCAATGCCGACACAAACCCCCAAGGCTTCGCGCACGGTATAAACGAAATCGCCGCCACCCAGCGGGATATGTTCGCCTGTCAAACTGCCTGCCAACCCGCCGAAATACTCCAGCGCATCCGCCCCCGATGTGGCATCCGCAACCAGCGTTTCCTGCAACGGCTTGCCTGTGTCCAATGTCTCAAGCACACTCAGATCGTGATTGCGCTCACGCAAAATATCGGCCGCACGGCGTAATACCCGCCCTCGTTCGGTACCCGACATCGCCGCCCATGCGCCTTGCGCCGCCTTGGCACTGCTTAACGCCTGATCAATCACCGCAGGCGTCGCCGCATACACCCGCGCGATCACCTCGCCGGTGGCAGGATAGATCACATCAATCGGGGTGCCGGATGTATCTTCGACATATTCGCCATTAATGAAATGGCTGGCTTTGGGTTGGGCGTTGTGGTTCATTTTTTTGCCTCCGGCGGAGATATTTGTGAAAAGAAGAAGGGGATCAATCCCTGCTAGGGAAGCGTTCCCCCCTTGGAAAGCGTTTGCTTTCCTCCAGATTATTCAAGTTCATGTGGTTGCGCATGTATCGCTCGCTGGCTTTTTGCAGCGGTTGGTAGTCCCAAGGGTAATACTCGCCACCTCGCAAAGCCTCGTAAACCACCCAGCGGCGCGCCTGACTTTGGCGCACATCGGCATCATAGGCGGCCAGATCCCAACGCGCCTCGGATTTCGCGCGCAGGGTTTGCAGGGTGCCAGCATGGGCAGGATTATCGGCCAAATTCACCAGCTCATGCGGGTCCGCTTCCAGATCAAACAGCTGGTCAGGGTCCAGCGCGCAACGGTTGTATTTCCACTTGCCATAGCGCAGACTGACCATCGGCGCATAGGATGCCTCGGCGGCGTATTCCATTGCCACAGGCGTTGTGCGCTCACCGCCGCGCGCCAGATCAAGCAAGCTCTCGCCATCAGTCCAGGGCGCGACCTCGTCCATCGACACGCCCGCCAGATCGCAGAGCGTCGGGGTGACGTCGATATTGGAAACAGGCGCATCCACACGACCGACGGGCAGATCAGGTGCGGCAATCATCAACGGCACCCGAGACGAGCCCTCGTAAAAGCTCATCTTGAACCAAAGCCCACGCTCTCCCAGCATATCGCCGTGGTCCGAAACAAAGACGATCACCGCTTCTTGCCCCGTGTCCGCAAGCACCGCCAGCATCTCGCCAACCTTGTCATCCAGATAGCTGATATTGGCAAAATAGGCACGGCGCGAACGGCTGATATTTTCCGGCGTAATATCAAAACTGCGCCAGTCATTGGCGTCAAATATCCGCTGTGAATGCGCATCATGATCCTGATAAGGCATCGCAGCAACATTGGGCTGCAAGTGCTTGCAATCCTCATATAAATCCCAATATTTCTTCCGCGCCACATAGGGGTCGTGCGGGTGGGTAAAGCTGGCCGTTAAGCACCAAGGACGCGCATCTTCACCCCGCGCCAAATCATATAATTTGGCACAAGCATGATAGGCGACCTCGTCGTCATATTCCATCTGGTTGGAAATCTCGGCCACACCGGCCCCCGTCACCGACCCCATATTATGATACCACCAATCGATCCGTTCCCCCAGTTTGCGGTAATCCGGCGTCCAGCCAAAATCGGCTGGGTAAATATCAGTGGTCAGGCGTTCCTCGAACCCATGCATCTGGTCGGGTCCAACAAAATGCATTTTGCCCGACAGACAGGTCTGATACCCCGCGCGGCGCAGATGGTGCGCATAGGTCGGGATCGAGGAAGGAAACTCGGCCGCATTATCATAGACACCGGTGCGCGACGGCAATTGCCCAGACATAAAGCTGGCCCGCCCCGGCGCACACAACGGCGAGGCAGTATAGGTGTTGGCAAACCGCGTTGATCGCGCCGCCAAGGCCTTTAGGTTTGGCGCGTGCAGCCAATCGGCAGGGCCATCGGGAAACAGCGTGCCATTCAGCTGATCCACCATGATGATCAGGATATTGGGCGCAGTTTTCACATCACGGCTAGTCAATACAAATTTCCTCGGCCTTACCCTCATCATTCAGATAGGACAGGCAGCCATAGCTAAAGGTTTGGGAACAGCTGCGCGTGTCGGCCATACACATCCCCTGACAGTCACTGTCACGGTTGCAGGATTTGCCACCATCGCTGTAATTCGGAAAACACTGCTGAAGCGCCAGTATACCGCCGCGCCCCCACCTTCCGCCCGCCTCAAGGCATTCCACCTTTTGCTGCGCCAGCACTTGTTCCTCTTTCGTCATGCACGACGCCAGAACCCCGGCCATCAACAGCCCCGCCCCCAGCATCAGGATTTTGCTGTTCAGTTTCATCCGACATGTTCCTTTTGAGTATCCAGCATCATATCCAGACAGCCCAGCACCCGTTCGGATGCAATGCGCCCATCCGGCATGGAATCCCGCAGCGCGTGGCGGATGTACAAACCGTCAATCAAGGCCGCGATGTTGGCCGCCACATCGGGCGCACGCGCCCCGATCAGCGGGCGCAATTCGTGCAGCAGGTTCGAGCGAAGCCGCGCCTGATAGACATTCAGCAGCCGCTTGGCCCCGTTCGATGTCTGGGCCTGCACATAGAAATTCATCCACGCGCTGATCACCTCGCTGCGAAAATGCCCTGCCTCAAAACTGGCGCGGATGATCGCCTCCAGTCGCGCACGCGGGCCATCCGCGACCGTTAACGCCGCCCGCACCTGTGCGCCGTAAACGCTTAGAATATGGCGCATCGCGGCGATGAATATCTGGTCTTTGCCACCGAAATAGTGATGCGCCAAAGCGCTCGACATCCCCGCCCGTTTGGCAATCTGGCTGACCGTCACGTCCAGCGACCCCGCGCGCCCGATTTCCACAATCGTCGCTTCCACTAATGCGCTGCGTCGGATAGGCTCCATCCCGAGTTTAGGCATGATTTTCTCCAAAATGACTTGCCAAAACCAAATCTGTTGTATTTTAATTGACTCGTCAATCAATAAAAACACAACCAACCTGGGAGCGACATTATGACCTTCAAAACCACCCTCTCCGCACTGGCCCTGACGGCCATCGCCGGAACCGCCGCCGCTGATTGCAGCAACGTCATCTTTTCCGATGTGGGCTGGACCGACATCACCGCCACCACCGCCGCCACAACCGTGGTGCTGGGCGCGCTTGGCTATGACACAGACATTAAAATCCTGTCGGTGCCGGTGACCTATGTCGGCCTGTCCGAGGGCGATATCGACGTGTTCCTTGGCAACTGGATGCCGACAATGGAGGCCGACATTGCCGCCTACCGCGAGGCTGGCACCGTCGATACCGTGCGGGCCAATCTGGAAGGTGCAAAATATACGCTGGCGGTGAACTCCGTCGCAAAATCGCTTGGTATCAAGGACTTCGCCGATCTGGCGGCCCATTCGGATGCGCTCGACGGCAAGATTTACGGCATCGAGCCTGGCAATGACGGCAACCGTTTGATCCAGTCAATGATTGATGGCGACGCCTTTGGCCTAAAGGGTTTCGAGGTGGTTGAGAGTTCCGAGCAAGGCATGCTGTCGCAAGTCGAGCGCCTTACCCGCAAGGACCAACCGATCATTTTCCTTGGATGGGAGCCCCACCCGATGAACGCCAATTTCGACATGGGATATCTGACCGGTGGTGATGATTTCTTTGGTCCCAATCTGGGCGGCGCCACCGTCCACACCAACACCCGCGCCGGTTATGTTTCGGAATGCCCGAATGTGGGCGCATTGCTGAACAACCTGTCGTTCACCTTGGCGATGGAGAACGAGATCATGGGCGCGATCCTGAATGATGGCACCGATCCTGCCGAGGCCGCAACCGCATGGCTAAAAGGCAATGGCGATGTGCTTGGCCCGTGGCTGCAAGGGGTCACCACCAAAGACGGTGGCGATGCGATGGCCGCTGTCAAAGGTGCCCTGGGTCTGTAAACCCGCACAGCAATCAGCAGCCCCCCGCACCTGTAGGGGGCTGTTTTTCTGCCTGCCATTTTGCAGGACCACAGGAGGCGCGATATGGACTGGCTAACCGAGACCAAAATCCCCGTCGGGAAATTTGCCAAAGGCATATTTGACTGGCTCAAGGACGAGGGCGAGCCGTTCTTTGACTGGCTGTCCCTGATGATGGAGATGATGATCGACGCCATCCTCTGGGTGCTGCAAACCCCGCATCCGCTGATCACCATCGCCGGTTTCGTCGCCTTAACGTGGGTGCTGCAACGCAGCTGGAAAACCTGCCTGTTTGTGGCGCTCGGCTTCCTGTTTATCATCAACCAAGGCTATTGGGAGGAAACCACCGAAAGCCTGACGCTGGTGATATCGGCTTGCGTCGTTTGCATGGCCATCGGCGTGCCCATCGGCATCGCCGCCGCGCATCGTCCGCGCCTGTATCAGGCGATGCGCCCCGTGCTGGACCTGATGCAAACGCTGCCCTCATTTGTCTACCTGATCCCGGCGATTGTGTTCTTTGGCCTTGGCATGGTGCCCGGCCTGATCGCCACGGTGATCTTTGTGGTCCCCGCCCCGATCCGGCTGACTCATCTGGGCGTCAGCTCCACCCCGCAACCCCTATTGGAGGCCGCCCAGGCCTTCGGCGCCACCCCGCGCCAAACCCTGTGGAAAGTTGAATTTCCCTATGCCATGCCGCAGATCATGGCGGGGCTAAACCAGACCATCATGCTGTCGCTCTCAATGGTGGTGATCGCCGCGCTTGTGGGTGCCGACGGGTTGGGCGTGCCGGTGGTGCGGGCGCTGAACACGGTGAACGCAGCGCTTGGATTTGAGAGCGGGTTCGTTATCGTCGTCGTCGCCATCATGCTGGACCGGATATTGCGGGTAGAACAAAAATGAGCGCGGTTATTTTTGA
>JAFLKA010000076.1 GCA_022712735.1 Marinosulfonomonas sp.
CAACCCCGCATCGGCATGGTCAGCCTCGGCTGCCCCAAAGCCTTGGTCGATAGCGAGCGCATCCTGACCCGCCTACGCGCCGAGGGCTACGCGATCTCGCCCGATTACGCCGGAGCCGACGCGGTCATCGTCAACACCTGCGGCTTCCTCGACTCCGCCAAAGCCGAAAGCCTGGACGCCATCGGCGAAGCGCTCACCGCCAACGGTCGCGTGATCGTCACCGGCTGCCTCGGGGCCGAGCCGGATTACATCCGCACCCACCACCCGCAAATCCTCGCCGTCACCGGCCCGCACCAATACGAACAAGTGCTCGACGCCGTGCATCAAGCCGTGCCCCCCAGCCCCGACCCCTTTGTCGATCTGCTGCCAGCCTCTGGCGTATCCCTAACCCCGCGCCACTACAGCTACCTAAAAATCTCCGAGGGCTGTAACCACAAATGCAAATTCTGCATCATCCCCGACATGCGTGGCCGCCTAGCGTCCCGCCCCGCCCATGCGGTAATGCGCGAGGCCGAACGGCTGGTCGACGCCGGCGTCAAAGAACTGCTGGTGATCTCCCAAGACACCTCGGCCTACGGGCTGGACCTGAAGTATGCCGAGGCCAAAGGCCACCGCGCCCACATCACCGATCTGGCCCGTGATCTCGGATCATTGGGCGCGTGGGTGCGGCTGCACTACGTCTACCCCTACCCGCACGTGCGCGACCTGATCCCGCTCATGGCGGACGGCCTGATCCTGCCCTACCTCGACATCCCGTTCCAACACGCCCACCCCGACGTGATCCGCCGCATGGCCCGCCCCGCAACAGGCGCCAAAACCCTCGACGAAATCGCCGCATGGCGCGATGTGTGCCCCGACATCACCCTGCGCTCGACCTTCATCGTCGGCTACCCCGGCGAAACTGAATCCGAGTTCCAAACCTTGCTCGACTGGATGGACGAGGCGCAGTTAGACCGCGTCGGCTGCTTCCAATACGAGAACGTCGCAGGGGCGCGCTCCAACGCCCTGCCGGACCACGTCGCGGACGAGGTCAAACAGGAACGCTGGGACCGGTTCATGGTCAAAGCGCAAGCTATTTCGGAGGCCAAACTGGCCGCCAAAGTCGGCAAAGTGATGGACGTCATCGTCGATGAGGTCGACGCCGACGCCGCCACCTGCCGTACCATGGCGGACGCCCCCGAGATCGACGGGAACCTGTTCATTGATGAAGGGTTTGAGGCGGTTAAGGTTGGGGATATTGTGACGGTGGAAGTGGATGAGGCGGGGGAGTATGATCTTTGGGGGAAGAGGGTTTGAGTGAAGATGGTAATGAAACGGTGTTCTCACTTACTGAAGACTTCATCGGTGGAATTAATGTTGAAATAACATTGGATGAATTCAACGATTTAAAACAAAGCCGAAAAATCATCAGGGCACTACGCGATGTCGAAGATCTGTTCGCGCTTGTTGTCACTGCATTTACTGAACTTGAAAAATTCATACTGTCATCAAGCGTAGTATATTTAACTGATCCATTTGTCGAAAGAAACGATATGCAGCGATTCTTTGACCGTTTTCGCGATACTTTAAACCTGCATTTACTTACTATTTTAAACGCAGCACGGGCTTATGAAGAACAAACAATTCAACGGATAAAAGCGATTGGCAAAGACAGCTCTGAATTTGATTACAATCCGAAACTTGCCTTTTCTTTTTCATTTGATGACAGCTTTGAATATCGCGTTATGTATGCGCTTCGCAATCACAGTTTACATGCTCAATTACCAATTGATGGATTGTCATTCGGTAAGACAAGTCAATCGCAAGATGGTGTTCTAGGTTCCGATACGCCAAGCAGAGATAGAACAACAATAAACCCATATTTTTTGGCACACGATATAATTAAGTCAAAAAAGATCAAAGCGGGAACAAGAGAGGAAGTCAAAAAGCTGGGTCTCGGAAAACTAGATATGAAATTCTTGGTAAGAAGCTACATCGCACAGCTTTCAATCATCCATTGTAAAGTTCGATCCGAAACCGAAACCGTGTTAGATGAGGCGCTGAAAAAGCTCCTTGCAGCACGAGAGAAACTCAAAGCTGAGAAGAAGAATTCTGATATTCAGCATCTATCAATATGGAAACAAGTGAACGGAGAGTTTATTGATCGACTTTACATTGAACCCTCTCGATTAGACCGCGTTGCAACTCTACGAAAACAATGGACAAGCCTCAAATATATAAATCGCAATTATATCTCTTCCGAAACCGTTTTAATAAAAGACACTTACCCTAATGATGACGACGAAGTTTACATCACAAAGTAAGAACCATTTTGCAAAAATGTCAGCGCCCGACCGGGTGGGCGCAGAGTGCGGCAGCGCCAAAATCACAACATCCATAACTCCACAAACATTGCCCCAGACCCAACCCTAGCAAAAGCGCCCGCCATGGGGCGGTCGGGCGCTGACATTTTTGCAAAATGACGGGGTTTGGGGCGACTGGCAGTCCTTCATTACCCCCGTCAAAAGCTCATATGGAATTCATATGCGAGTCATATGGTTTTCATATAGCGTTTTTCGCCCCGCATCCCCTCCTCACCCAATCGTCAAATGACATCGCCGCCACCCCCCGCTATGCTGCGCAAAACTCCAGATCGGGACCAAAATGCGCATCATCCTAGCCCTCCTGCTGATCCTGCTCGCCAGCCAAACCCCCGCCCAAAACCGGCTGGCCGATGAATCCTCGCTGTATTTGCAACAGCACGCCGACAACCCCGTGGACTGGTATCCATGGGGCGAGGAGGCACTGCAAAAAGCCCGCGATGAAAACAAGATGATCTTCGTCTCAATCGGCTATGCCTCCTGCCATTGGTGCCACGTGATGGAGGATGAAAGCTTCGAGAACGAGGCCATCGCCGCCTTTATGAACGAACACTTCATTAGCATCAAAATTGATCGCGAGCGCCGCCCCGATCTGGACGAGCAATTCATCATCGTCACCTCGTCCCTGACCGGCTCCTCCGGCTGGCCCAATTCGGTGTTCATGACCCCCGACGCCGA
>JAFLKA010000441.1 GCA_022712735.1 Marinosulfonomonas sp.
AGGATAAGCGGCGCTCAAACATCCCAAAAAGGCTGAACTTATGGACCTGCGTAATATCGCTATTATCGCCCACGTTGACCACGGCAAAACCACGCTTGTGGACGAAATGTTAAAGCAATCCGGTGTCTACCGTGAAAACGAGACCATCGTTGAACGCGCCATGGACAGCGATGATCTGGAACGCGAGCGCGGCATTACCATTTTCGCCAAACCCACATCGGTGGAATGGAAAGGTATCCGCATTAACATCGTAGATACCCCCGGCCACGCCGATTTCGGTGGCGAAGTGGAACGCATCCTGTCGATGGTCGATGGTGTGGTGCTGTTGGTGGACGCTGCCGAAGGCCCGATGCCACAAACCAAATTTGTAACCAGTAAGGCGCTCGCACTTGGCCTGCGCCCGATCGTGGTTCTGAACAAGGTCGATAAATCCGACGCTGAACCAGACCGCGCACTGGACGAGGTGTTCGACCTGATCTCCAATCTGGACGCCACCGACGAGCAGCTTGATTTCCCCGCGATGTATGCCTCCGGTCGCGCCGGCTGGGCCGATGTGGAGCTGGACGGGTCACGCAAAAATCTGGATGCACTGTTTGACCTGATCGTCGAGCATGTGCCCGCCCCCGCACAAATCGCCCATCTAGACGAGCCGTTTTCAATGCTGGCAACCACGCTTGGGGCCGATCCGTTCATTGGTCGTTTGCTGACGGGCCGTGTTGAAACCGGCACGCTGAAAGTTGGCGAAACCATCAAGGGGATGAACCGCGAAGGCGAGAAGATCGAACAATTCCGCGTCACCAAAATTCTGGCGTTCCGTGGCCTTGAGCAAAAGCCGATTGATCTGGCCGAAGCCGGTGACATCGTGTCCATCGCCGGCATGTCCACCACGACTGTGGCTGACACCCTGTGTGCGCTGGACGTTGATACCGCCATTCCGGCCCAGCCGATTGACCCGCCGACCATCACCGTGACATTCGGCATCAACGACAGCCCCTTGGCCGGTCGTGACGGCAAAAAAGTGCAAAGCCGCGTTATTCGGGACCGCTTGCTGAAAGAAGCCGAAAGCAACGTTGCCATCAAAGTCACCGACACCCCGGGGGGCGATGCGTTCGAGGTCGCTGGTCGAGGCGAATTGCAAATGGGTGTTCTGGTCGAAAACATGCGCCGCGAAGGTTTCGAGCTGTCAATCTCGCGCCCACAAGTTTTGTTTCAGGAAATCGACGGGGTGAAATGCGAACCCGTTGAGGAAGTCACCATTGATGTGGATGACGAATACTCCGGTGCGGTGATCGAAAAACTGACCGGTGTGCGCAAGGGCCAGTTGGTTGAAATGAAACCGGCAGGTGTGGGCAAAACCCGCATCATCGCGCATGTGCCCTCGCGCGGTCTGATCGGCTATCACGGTGAATTCATGACCGATACCCGCGGCACTGGCGTTTTGAACCGTGTGTTCCACGAATGGGCCCCCCATAAGGGCAACATCCCGGGCCGTCGCTCTGGCGTTCTGATTTCAATGGAAAACGGCGTGTCCGTGGCCTATGCGCTGTTTAACCTTGAGGATCGTGGCCGCATGTTTATCGGCGCACAGGAGCAGGTTTATACCGGCATGATCATTGGCCAACACACCCGTGAAAACGATCTGGAAGTGAACCCGCTGAAGGGTAAAAAGCTGAGCAACGTGCGGGCATCGGGCACTGACGAAGCTGTGCGCCTGACCACCCCGGTCAGCCTGTCGCTGGAAGAAAGCATTGCCTATATCGACAATGACGAACTGGTAGAAGTCACGCCAAACGCTGTTCGGATGCGCAAACGCCATCTGGACCCGCACGAGCGTAAACGCGCAGCGCGCACCGAGGGCTAACACCTGTTCGGATAATATTTTCGGGCTTGCCCCCGATATAAAGCCCCGTAATTGATTTTGCGGGGCTTTTTCATATGACATAGGTCTAAATGGCATAAGACCTTTGCTTATGCGGCCCAAAACAAGACCTCGGCGCAATAGAGGATGGCAGCGAAAACCCTTTTATTGACGGCAGTGGCGATCATGCCGCAACAAACATTGAATGAGGTTTACCATGAAAAAGCTACCACTCACGATTGCTGTTCTAGCCTTCTCGGCACTCCCTGCATTGGCACAGGATGCGCCGATTGTCATTAATCCGGTCACCGGCGAAGAGATTTCTGTTACCGAAATTGATTTGACCTCGCTAACCGACGAGCAACGCCAGGATATTCGCGATCAGATTGCGATCATCCGCGAAGACCAGCAATCCACAATGGAACAGACCCGTGAACGTACCCGCGAACGTGCCGGGGAAATGGGTGACGCAGCTGGGTCAGCTGCTGACGGTGGTGGCGTTGGTGGCCGTCCATAATCCCTTTCCCGGGGATTGGGTGCCGGTTGCACTGTCCCACCCTCAACCGGCACATACCCCCTGCGCGATCTTTACGCATTGCGCAGGGGGGATAGACGCGGGACAATACCCCGTTACAGCAACAGGTTGAATGCCATGAAACACGCACTAATATGGATTTTTATTCTTGCCTTGGGCTGGGCCGTGCCCGCTATGGCCCAAACCGATGTCAGCGCACCTGTCGTGAAAATGTTGCAGGACGAAGGTTACATGGTATCCGAAGTACGGCGCACATGGCTTGGCCGCATTTTGATTATCGCCAAAAAAGGGGCCGTATTGCGCGAAGTGGTGCTGAACCGCAAATCCGGTGCAATCCTGAATGATCAGATTTTTGGTGGAGATACGGCTGCCTCGGCCAGCTCCAAACCCTTTGGCTTGGGCACCCACGACCCAGGAAATGAAAACGGGCCGGATGGTGGAGTCGATGGCGGGCCAGGACCTGGGGGGGACGGTGGCTCTGGCCTGGGCGAGTTTTAGAAAATGCCCACGGCCCTCACTTTCACAGGCATGACACGCTCTCCGAAGGCCCGCCGATGTTGAAACAGCCACTTCTCGTCTGGTTTCTGGTGGCGTTGCAAATGCTTTGCGGCGCCTACTTCCTATGGGAAATCCTTGCATCCATGTTGGGTCTGCCCACCATACCCCTTCGCTGGGAGCAACGCGAAATCGTTGAAATCGGCGCAACACTGGGCTTGATGCTCGGCAGCATGATGGGAGTAGCACTGGCCATCACCGCCCGTCGCGAAACGAAGCGGGCCAGAACGGCGCGACGGCAAACCGCAGGGCAGTTTACCGTTGTGGTCAAGGAATACTTTGCCAAACTGGACCTGACACCGGCCGAAACCGAAGTGGCGTGGTATATCCTGAAAGGCATGTCCATTTCCGAGATCGCCGAACTGCGTCAAACCCGCAAAGGAACGGTCAAAGCCCAAGGCACAGCAATCTACAAAAAGGCCGGCGTGAATGGTAAATCACAACTGGTGTCGCTACTGGTCGAAGATCTATTGCTATGAAACCAATCTGGAAGAAACCCGCGCAGTCGGGCGACTGATGCGCCCTTTTTAGACGCGAAAAGGCCGGACCCAGATCAGGTGACCGGCCTTTTTTATGGCTGAAGCCGTCAGGTGTCAGACACCTTCAACAAAGGTATATTCCCGATCCGCCGATCTCAGCCCGTAAGACAGCGCTTCTTGGTATTCGGGCCCGTTATAAAAGGCTTTT
>JAFLKA010000077.1 GCA_022712735.1 Marinosulfonomonas sp.
TGATTGGTGGCGTCGGCCCAGATGTGGTCGGCGCGCTCCTCGGCGCTCAAAATCACATGCGCCTTGGTCAGTTTGGCGGCGTAATCATCAAACGACGCGACGCTGAAACGCTCACTTCCATTTACGCCCCTCGCCCCCATAAACCGGTGGCCTTCGGTTCTGTCGCCCGATTTGATCCCGTCAATGTCCAGCGGCACGACGGTGGCGCCGGTTTCATCAGACAGAATACACAGGATCGAATGCAGCGGGCGCACCCAGCGCAAAGTGCCGTTGCCCCAGCGCATGGATTTGGGCCACGGGAAATTGCGGATGGTTTTTTCCAGTACTTGCGCGATGATGTCGGCAGCCGGGCGGCCCGGTTTTTCGATCGACGCAAAATAAACCTGCCCCTTTTTCTCGTCACGCACTTCCAGATCGTCGCGCGACACTCCTGCCCCGCGCAAGAACCCCTCGATGGCCTTGTCGGGCGCGTCCACACGTGGGCCTTTGCGTTCCTCATGAATGGTGGGCGAGTTAGCCAACACCCCGCCCACGGACAACGTCAAACGGCGTGGCGTAGCGAACGCACCAGCCGACGCATAGGTCAGCCCCGCCTCGACCAACCCGTCCGTCACCAGACGTTTCAGGTCAGCCGCCGCACGGGTCTGCATACGGGCCGGAATTTCTTCGCTAAACAGTTCGATCAACAGGTCAGGCATATCTCTATTCCGCAAATTTTTCGTTAAGTTGGTGCCATATATAGGCGCGCCCGTCAGGGTATACCGCCACAACGCGATCAACCCCGTTTGTAATGTCGGCCTGCGCTAAAAATGGCAGTGCCACGCCCTCTTCCAGATCAGCGCCAATCACCTTGGCGTCAAAACAGGAGAACCATTTCGGGCCGATCAGCGGCACGGCTGCATCATAGGACACATAGGTTTCACTCAGCAGGGATTGCGACATCGGCGTGGTGAAACAGCCGCGAAACCGGATCGGCGAGGATTCACTGTCGATGCCTTCAAAGCCGTCCGCAATGATTTCTTCGGGCTCTCCCGATACAATCGAGGTAAGCTGGATCACCGTCGTATCCTGCTCTACCTCGTCGTAATACGCATAGACCTGTAGGTAGTAGAGCACAGCGCCCGCAATCAGTGCAAAACCCAAAATACCGACTCCTACCAGTTTGCCGCCATTCATTGCGTCCACCCCCCTGCATCGGTTTCCACAAACGCATCGGCGCATTTTTTGGTCAGGGCGCGGACACGGCCGATGTAGGCTTGGCGCTCGGTCACCGAAATGACGCCGCGCGCATCCAGCAGGTTGAACAGATGGCTGGCCTTGATCGCCTGATCATAGGCAGGATGCACCATCACGATGCGCTTGCCGGTTTTGGGATCATCATAAGGGTGGTCCAGAATATCGGCGCAGGCGGTCTCGGCTTCCTCGAACTGTTTCAGCAACACATCGGTATTGGCGATGTCGAAGTTCCAGCGCGAATATTCCTGCTCGGTTTGTTTGAACACATCCCCGTATTTCAGCGGGATAGTGGCGTCTGGATCATTATAGGGCATGTCCATCACATGATCGACGCCCAGAACATACATTGCCAAACGCTCCAACCCGTAGGTCAGCTCGCCTGATACCGGATGGCAATCCTGCCCACCGACCTGCTGGAAATAGGTGAACTGGCTGACTTCCATACCGTCACACCAGACTTCCCAGCCCAAACCCCACGCGCCCAGCGTCGGCGATTCCCAGTCATCCTCGACAAAGCGGATGTCGTGCAGGTCCATGTCGATGCCAATAGCCTGAAGGCTGCCCAGATACAGCGCCTGAAGGTTGGGCGGCGAGGGTTTGATCAGGACTTGAAACTGGTAGTAATGCTGCAAACGGTTCGGGTTTTCACCATAGCGCCCGTCGGTGGGGCGGCGCGAGGGTTGCACATAGGCCGCCGCCCACGGTTTGTTGCCCAGACTGCGCAGAGTGGTCGCAGGATGGAAGGTGCCCGCCCCGACCTCCATATCGTAGGGCTGCAAAATGGCACAGCCCTGATCCGCCCAATAGGCCTGAAGGCGCAGGATGATGTCCTGAAAGCTGCGGGGGGTGGCGGTTTTGTCAGTCATAGGGGCCTCGGGCATGGTGCAGTCGGAATGCGGGTTGGTTTCAAATAGGCAATGTGGCGGGGGGGGTCAATTGGGGAGTTGGCAACCATTGGGATCAAGCCAAGTTATTTTGTAAAAATATCAGCGTCCGACCCAGGTGGGCATTGGGGCGGTGTTTTCTGCTCAGACAGAGTAAAATATATGGACGTTCCAATGATGTGATAGGTTGCAAAAGCGCCCCCCTTGGGGAGGTCGGGTGCTGACATTTTTGCAAAATGACGGACGGATGTGGCGCAGTAGTATTATCACTTCAAGCGCATCCCAACCCGCACCACCTCGTCCACCAGCACTCCCATATCCGCATCCTGCGTCCGGTGGTTGGTAATATTCACCCGGATCGCCACCTGCCCGTCCAGCCTGGTGACCGACGGAGCCGCCACGCCGCTTTCCTGCAATTGCATCACGATCTCACTGTTCACCGCGTCGCTGTCGCCATAGCGAAAACACACCACGCTGCTCGCCACGGGAGCCAGCAAGGTCAGGTCAGGATGCGCTGCAATCAGCCCCGCCAGCATCTTTGCCTGTCTACAGTTCTTGGAAATCATCGCGCCCAGCGCCTCGCTGCCATGTTCGCTAATCTGCGCCCAAACCTTCAGCGCCCGAAACCCGCGTGACAGTTCCGGCCCGTATTCCACCGGCCACGGGTTGCCCGCCGCCAGACCGCGCGCCGCCCCTTGCAGATAATCCGGTCGGCTGGAAAACGACGCCAGATGTGCGGCCCCGTCTCGCAGCAAAACAAAGCCAGCGTCATAATTCACATGCAGCCATTTGTGGAAATCAAATGCCAGCGAATCCGCCCGCTCAAGCCCTTTCAGGCGGGGGCGCAAAGTGTCTGACAGAACACCCGCCGCCCCAAAGGCGCCATCAACATGCAGCCAGATATCCTGCGCCGCCGCCAAGTCGGCAAGCGCGTCCAAATCATCAAACGCCCCAACGTTGACGCTGCCCGCCGTGCCGACAATTAAAAACGGCTGATGCCCCGCCGCGCGATCCTGCGCGATCATTTCCGCAAGCGCCGCCACGTCCATTTCATAGGCTGCGTTCACCGGAACAGATCGCAACGCATCCGCCCCCAAGCCCAACAAATCAAAGGCCCGCGCCACACAATTATGCGCCTGACTGGAGGCATAGCCGACCAATCGGTGCGCCCCGACACCCGCACCCCGCGTGGCAATGCCCAATGCCGCATCCCGCGCCACCTTTAGCGCAATGATCGTCGCCATAGATGTGCCCGACACCACCAGCCCGCTGGCCGCATCAGGAAACCCGAACATCTGGCGCACCCACGCGACCACCTGCTGTTCCACATAGATCGCCCCATGATCACGCCCGCCCAGATTGGCGTTCATCGCGGCCGCAGCAATATCGGCGATCAACCCGCTGGTGGACCCGGCCCCATGCACCCAGCCGAAAAATCGCGGGTGCGTGTTGCCGACACCATAGGGCAGCAAGGCTTGCACCTGTCGCTGCATCGCATCCACGCCTGCGCCCTGCCGTGGCAAGGGTGTTCGCAAACCTGACTTCATCTCGTCCGGCAAGGGCCGCCAGACAGGCCCGCTTGCAGCCCGCTCCATCTTGTCCAGCGCCGCCTCCAGCATTTTATGCGCGGCAGCGCGGGTTTGGGTCCAGTTTTCGGGGTCAAGCGAGTCAGCCATTCAGAAATCCTTTGCATCCCTTCCCTGCTAACATGAAACAGCGGGTGCAAGGAACCTGTGCCAACCATTTGGCACACACGTAATTATGTGGTGCAAACCATGCCTGTTGTCGTTAATTAGGGGAAATGAATCGCACAACAGATCATTCGTGCGAACAAGGGGGAATATGAGACAGTTTTTTGTTTGGGTTTTTTTAGCATTTTTTGCGGCCCTATCTGGGCCAGCCAACGCACAACAATCATCGTGGATCCAGATCGAGGCACAACCGAGCCTGCGTGAAGGTCAGGAGCGCGCCCGCGCCTATGCCGGTGTTTTCCAGAACGTGAACGGGTTTTCCATCGGGTCCGGCTGGTATGCCATTGCGCTGGGGCCGTTTACCGAGACTGGCGCCGAAGCCCACCGCGTGCAATTGCGCCGCGAAAACCTGATCCCGCGGGACAGCTTCGTGGTGGATGGGCGCGCCTTTCGCCAGCAATTCTGGCCGATTGGCGCGAACACACGCAATCAGGCACCGGCACCT
>JAFLKA010000421.1 GCA_022712735.1 Marinosulfonomonas sp.
ATCCTGCTCCAGCGTTGCGGTTGAGGTGTCCGAACTTTCGGTGCACCCGCCAGTAAAGACAGCGCGGTCCAGTGCGGCCTGTGCTGCAATCTCCGGCACAAGCGGCAGAACCGTTTGATGGAACCCCTCGAAGGTAAACGCGCCGGGCAAGCCGACGCGCAGGCTGCGTTCCGACAAGCGGGTCAAAACGCGTGCGCCGTTTGGTCCGGCTTTCTCAGCGGGAATCCAGTCCTTTAGTTTTGCAACATCAGGGTTGCCCAGTAACGAGCGATATGCCCGAACCGAAAGCGGGATGGTGCAGATACTATCAAGTGCCAGCGTGACAAGCGCTGTATCTGGTTCAAATTTTCGTTCGTCATGCGCAAGGCGTTCAATAGCGTCGACTTGAAACAGCAATGCCGCATCGGTTGGGAACGGGTTGATCGGTGCCTGATTAGGTAATTCATTCAGCCACCAGTTTTCCGCAAAGGCGCGGTCAAAGGGGGCAAGGCTCGTCATCATCTGATAGGTCTTTAGAGCCCCGAGCAGATAGTCAGGATTGCGGATTTCGCGCCACATTGTGGCCTCAAGAAGCGCCAGCATCCGCGGTTCAAGAATATTGCGCAGTGAGCGGTCATAAGCCAGTTTATTGGCATGATTGATTTCGCTTTTGGCGGAAGGCCCCGCCACCGTTAAAGCGTTCCCCGCAATTTCTGTTTGGCTGCCGATAACGTCACTCATTGCTTCTAGCGCAAGGTTAAGGTCGAGCGGATCAACAGGTGCTTGGCGGGCAGCGACATTGGCAAGACGACCCTGTAGCGCGGTCAGTTGGCGTTCTTGATCGTTAATGCCACCGGAGTAACGCATGTAGGAGAACAAAAACAGCAAGCCCGCCAGAATGGTCACAAGTGCAGAAGCGGCCAGTGTGCCGCGCCAGATCCAGCGGCGACGTTCTTCGGCTTTGGGATCAAAGGTGCCTAGGCCAGCCTCGGGAAAGATCAGTTCAGATAAAAGGTTGCGCAAAAAGAATGACCGTTTTTCACCGTGCTGGCGCGTTTCGGGCGCATCGGGGCGTAAGCCAAAGGCACCGGCAATTGCACCCACCATACGGTCAATCGGCGAGCCTTCTTGCGTGGCAGAGGTAAAGTAAAACCCACGCAACCACGCGCTTTCTTCATAACGGCTTTCGCCAAAGATAGTGTCGATCAGAGATTTCAACGATCCGGTGATTGCATCCATCTGCGCCGGAAAGCGGAACATCTCGCCACGTTCAGACAGGGTGTTACCCTGGGCCATCCGCTGGACCAGACGGCCCTCAAGCCCACCCAGTAATGCCTTCATTTCACGTTCAACGGTCACGCCGTCAACCCGTGTTTCAGTTGCCAGTGTTGCCCCCCAAACCTGTTCGCGCTCTTGTGTTGTTAGATCATTAAAAAATGCCTCGAACCCCGGCACAAGATCAGCCTTGGTGATCATCAGATAGACCGGCAGCTGAATTTCCAGACGTTCGCGCAATTCAGCCAATCGTTTTCTAATCTCGCGCCCGTGCTCACGCACGCTTGCCTCGTCTTCCATCAGTTCCTGCAACGATATGGTCAGGATCACCCCATTCAGTGCCCGTCGGCCACGGTGCTTTTTCAGCATATCAAGGAAACCCAGCCATTCGGCGGCATCGACATCCGGCTCGCTCTGCTGTTGCACATATCGTCCGGCGGTATCGACCAGCACCGCGTCTTCGGTAAAGAACCAGTCGCAATTGCGGGTGCCGCCGACGCCCTTTAGGTCATCCGACAGATCAATTGGAAAATGCAGACCCGATTGGCGCAGGGCTGTCGTCTTGCCTGTTCCGGGTGGGCCAATGATCATATACCACGGCATTTCACGCAAAAACTTGCGCCCGCCCAGTTTTGATCGCTTCATCTGCTCCAGAACTGACGCAAACTTCTGGTTCACTTCAGCCAGGTTTTCTTCTCCTGGCGCAAGTTCAGGTTCGTCAATTGGCGCGGCGAGTTCGGCCACAAATACCTGATTGGCCTTGGCTGCGCGTAGTTGTTTGAACAACATTCGTATCAGCCAGAAAATGACAATCACGCCGATAACAACGACGCGGGTCAATTCACCGGCCAGCGGTTCAGCTGTGCCAACGCTGACCAACGGCCCGTAAAGCCAGATCAGCAGACACAAGATTACTATCCCGATGAGTGTCCAGAGGAATCGCGAAAAGAGAAAGCTAAATATGGTTTTCAAAAATCCCATGCCCTAAAGCCTCTTCTCGATAATGATTTCAATCCGCCGATTGCGCGCCCGCCCTGCACGGGTGCCATTGTCGGCGATGGGTTCGCTGGCGGCACGGCCTTGCGATTTGACCAGCTCGGCAGGAACCCCTGCTTTGATCAGCAACGCCGCAATGGTTTCTGCACGGGCCTCGGACAAACGTTGGTTCGTGGCAAAAGGATTGCTGCGCTGAACCGGAATGCTGTCTGTGTGGCCGACAACAGTTACACCGCCAATGACCTCGCCATTGTCCAGAATGGATTTGGCGATAGAGGCGATCAACGGCACATATTCTTTGTTCAGGCTAGCCTTGGCTGAACGAAACACCTCGGGTGATTTGGCCTGCACAACCACAATCGCCAATGAAATATCTTCACGTCCACTTAGGGCGGCACGGGTGTTTTCGGGGGCAGCGGCTGTGATGACTGGTAGTAGCTCGATCAATACCGGCACAATCGTAAGCTCGGGGGGTGGTTCGGTATCGCGAACCGGTCTGAAGATCACCGCGCGCTCATTTGGTGGCAGAAAATTGACAAGTTTATAAAGCTGTTCACCTTTGTTCGACAGCTGGATGCCCAACAGGATGTAAGTCGCGGTCATCAAGGCCAGTGCAGCCAGCCCAATAGTCCAGAGCGGTATGATGAAACGCGGGGGCTCGGCCGCGGCTTTTACACCCTCCCAATTCGGTGACAGGGGGGCAGCGTCCTGATCAGGGCGTCGAAGGGTGCGGGCGATTGTACTTCTGATCTGGGTTAGCGCACCTTCGCCAGCGGCACCGGTGACACGGTGCTTGCCGCGAAACCCCAGCGATAGGCACATATATGCCAGCTCCAGCATATCGCGGTCACGGTCAGGGTAGCGTTGCAAATCCTCAACCCGTTCATAAAACTGCTCGCCAGCATCAACATCGCCGTAAAGTGTAACCACAAGCGGCTGGCCGGGCCAATCGCTGTGCCCACCCCAAGGTGTGTTCATTGCCAGATCATCCAGAAGTGCTGCAACAAACCACGCCCCCTGATCGGCGCGGGTTAATGGCACGCCTTCGCCGACGGCTGCATCACGTGCGTAAGTTAGGTTTTCAAGCAACCGCGCCCGTAGCACTTCGGCATTATCAGGGGCCTGCGCGCGCTCCAGTTCCGGCGCAAAGCTGAGCAATGCAGAAAAAGCCTCTATCAACGCGTTACTATTGGCGCGGGTCTGACGCACACGTTCAATCGGCTCGCCCCTCGCCGGTGCATTGCCCGACACCCCGCCATGTGACGAGCCACGCGTTGGCACAACAGGCTGGCGCTTGCTTTTGGTGGGGCGGATACGGGTGCGTCCCGCATCATTGGATAGCCCGAATGGATCATCTTTGGTCATGGCTTACCTATTCACTGCGTAGCAATCTATCTCGGGTTCGCTCTCCAGCTTGCCTGAAACTCCGATGACAAAACCGGGTGCATCCATCAATGACGCCCAGTGTTCTGATTTACGGTCCAGTTCCAGACACAACCGATCCCCATCATACGGGATTTCGCGCGGTTGCGAATGGAGCGGACGAAGGGCAATGCCGGGCAGGCGGGATTTCCACAGTTTTTCAAATTCATCTGCTGCCCCGACTGTAGCCTGATCAACAAATATCTTACGCATCATTTCTTCGGACATATCCGAACCTACACGCACGACAATACGGCTGTTTTTCAGAATTTCGGGATTATCGAGACGCACTTTCCAGACGTTCTTGGAATGGCGTGCCACAGGCAGTGCGCGCGATTTCGGCTCAACATGGCGCAGCGATAGAATGAGCGAACGCAAGGTGTCGACCAATGCCTCGAATGCGGGCTGCGGGTCAATATGATCATAGACCGGAAACTCTGTTAGGCGTCGCGAGTTGGACCCGAAAGTCGCCATGCGTCCGGCCAGTCCGGCCAGTTCCAAAAAGTATTCTGCGGGATGGAATAAATCATTGCTTTGCATGTGCGCGATGCGCGGGCGGGCGGTATTGGCCAACTCGAGGATCAGCAGGTTTTCAATCGAGCGCCCTGCGCCACCCAGAACCAAACCGCTGTGGGCCTCGGCGATACGATCAAGACCGGTAACAAGTTCTTTGGCGAATTGCGCATACCTTGGGGCCGCTGCCATAACCAATGCAGGGGGTAAAAACCCATCGTCCAAGGCGACCGCCCCGTCAGATTTTAACCCGTCAATCCGCGCGATTGGCAGGCTGATATATCCGGCGGCATCCTCTTGGGGCAGAACAATCAGGGGGGCCAGCCGCGCGACTTCTATGTCTTCCGGATCAGCCCCTCCACGGATGGTATCGCGCACGGTGGCCATAACCCCGTGTAATCGCGCACCGCTTGGTTCAGCATGGGCAGCATCAATTGTTGCCTTACCTGACGCTTCAAGCCCGATAGCCAACGAGACCAGACCGGATTCCGATTTTGCAGTTACAGGTACGGCCGAGGGCGGATCCATCGTTTCAGGAATGGAAAAAGGGGTGCCGTCAGGAAATATGCCCTGTGCCGTTTCAATCCCGATGCGCCCTGCTTCAAGTGCTGTAGAATCCAGTGTCAGGCTGCGAAACCCGAAGTTTTGCAACGACGAGGCCTGCATCGCACCATGCACCAACCCCTCGACATACCGGTCTTGTTGTTGAAGGTGCTGCGTTCTTAAAAACAGCCCTTCGGACCAGACGACTTTGTTTTTGTCTGTCATCAGACGGCTACCCTTTTCTTATACGGATACAAGCGAAATACCGCCTGATCCAACCGTTATTGCGATGCCCGCATCACCTTTGGCAGGCGTGGCTACTTTTGAGCGGAATATTTTTCCGGCCGGACTGCGAAAACCGGCAATTACACCGATAAAAGCTGCACCTGCCTCG
>JAFLKA010000414.1 GCA_022712735.1 Marinosulfonomonas sp.
ATGCCCTGAAACGGCATGCCGCGCCGCGCCATTTCGGCCATTGTCGGGCGCACAATTTCGTCCATGGTCTTGGCGATAACATCGTCGGTCATCACGGGTGCGGGCGAATAGGCGCCCATGCCGCCGGTGTTCGGCCCCTTGTCACCATCAAAGGCGCGTTTGTGGTCCTGGGCTGTGCCCATCGCCAAAATGTCTACCCCGTCGCACAAAACAAAGAACGACGCCTCTTCGCCCTCCATGAATTCCTCGATCACCACTTCGGCGCCCGCCGCGCCAAATTCACCGCTGAACATATCGTCAATGGCGGCTAGGGCTGTGGCCTGATCAAACGCCATGATCACGCCCTTGCCCGCCGCCAGCCCATCGGCCTTAACAACAATGGGCGTGCCTTTGGCCCGCACATATTCCTTGGCCTGTTTGGCATCTGTAAAATGCCCATACTCCGCTGTGGGTGCATTGACGGCGGCGCATATTTCCTTGGTGAACGCCTTTGAGGCCTCTAGTTGTGCGGCTGCCTGACTTGGGCCAAAGCACAGCACGTTCGCCGCCCGCAGACGGTCTGCCACGCCAATGGCCAGCGGCGCTTCTGGCCCGACAATCACGAAATCCACCGCGTTTTCAGTGGCAAAATCCACCACCGCGCCGCCATCCATAATATCGAAATCCGCGCATTCCGCGATCATTGCAATGCCTGCGTTTCCCGGGGCCACAACCAGCCGGTCACATTTCGGGTTCTGTTTGACCGCCCACGCCAGCGCATGTTCGCGCCCGCCGCTGCCCAGAATAAGGATATTCATTTGCTGTCCCCCGCTTGGCCTTTGCATAGGGGCGTTCTAAGGTGGGCGCAGTGATTAAACAAGCGAGCAGATATGTCCGACCTGATTGATGACCCGATGGAGGGTGAAAACGCCCCCGAATTTACCGTTTCCGAAATATCGGGTGCGGTAAAGCGCACCATCGAGGGCGAGTTTGGCCATGTGCGGGTGAAGGGTGAAATTGGCCGTGTGTCGCGCCCGCGCTCCGGCCATATTTACCTTGATCTAAAGGACGACAGGTCAGTGCTGGCGGGGGTGATCTGGAAAGGTGTCGCTGCGCGTTTGGCCGTGCAGCCCGAAGAAGGCATGGAGGTTGTTGCCACCGGCAAGCTGACCACATTTGGCGGGCAATCGAAATACCAGATGGTGATCGAGGACATCGCGCCTGCGGGCATGGGTGCCCTGATGGTGATGCTGGAAAAACGCAAAGCGGCACTGGCGGCGGAAGGGTTGTTTGCGGCCGAGCGCAAACGAGAGCTGCCTTACCTGCCCGAAGTGATCGGGGTGATTACCTCGCCATCGGGTGCGGTGATCCGCGATATCCTGCACCGCCTGCGTGACCGTTTCCCGCGCAAGGTGCTGATCTGGCCCGTTGCGGTTCAGGGCAAGCAATGCGCCCCCGAAGTGACCCGCGCGATTGAAGGCTTTAACGCAATGACACCGGGCGGGGCGCTGCCGCGGCCTGATCTGTTGATTGTCGCAAGGGGTGGGGGATCGATTGAGGATTTGTGGGGGTTTAACGAGGAAAGCGTTGCCCGCGCCGCTGCCGCGTCCGACATCCCGCTGATTTCGGCGGTGGGGCATGAAACCGATACCACTCTGATTGACTATGTATCGGACCAGCGTGCGCCAACCCCAACGGCGGCGGCTGAACTGGCGGTGCCGGTGCGGCTTGAACTGTTAGCATGGGTCGATGACCAGGACGCCCGCCTGACCCGTGCGGCTACTGGTGCCGTGGATCAACGCAAACAGCGCCTGCGTGACCTGGCGCGCGCTTTGCCAAATCTAGAGGCGCTGCTGGACAACCCGCGCCAACGGCTTGACCGCGCGTCCGAACGGTTGCCCGCTGCCCTGACCAAGGCCGCGCAAATTAAACGCCTGCGTTTGAGCGAGGCCAGCGGCAGTTTGCGTCCTGCGGCATTGGTGCGGTTGATGAGTGATGCCAAGGCTAAACTATCCGAGCGTGCTAACCGGCTTCAGCCAACCCTTTTGACCCGTGATATTGAACGAAAGAAAACAGATATTGCCCAGATCGCTGGCCGTCTTGGCCGTGTGTCGCAAGGACAGGTTGATGGGTGGCGTAAGCGTATGGATGCGTTAGAGCGCATCCGTCAAACGTTGGGGTACAAGGAAACCCTGAACCGTGGTTATGCTGTGGTGCGCGGGGACGGGGATGTGGTTACGTCAAAAGCCAAGGCCAAAAAGTCCACCGTGCTGGAAATCGAGTTTCAGGATGGTCGCTACAAAATCGGCGCGGCACCAGCACGAAAAGCCAAACCAAAAGAAACGCCACCAGATCAGGGCTCGCTTTTCTAGGTTTCTTTTTCGCTTAAATATCCCCCGCGCGGAGCGCATAGAATCTCTTGCCTGCTGCAACAGGTCAAACCCCGATTTCCGGCCCCAGACACACCATTGGCTCGTTGCTTTGTCTGACCTCGAACAGAGTGCTCAGGTCCGGATCATTCTCGAATTGT
>JAFLKA010000217.1 GCA_022712735.1 Marinosulfonomonas sp.
TCAGGTCGGAACGTTTGGAAAACGCTAGAAACAACAGTGCGACCGACACCAGCAGCATGGCAATCGTGTAGCTATACAGCTCGCCATCCGTGGTGCCCTGATGTGCCAGAATATCGCCCTGCCAGAACCGCCGGATTTCCAGCCCGACATAAAGCGCCGACAACCCCACGGCAATCGCGCCCAACCCGATCCGCAACCAGCGGTGCAGGTGATCAAACCGCAGCGCGACAAAGCCAAACAGCAGTGCTGGCAGCAGATATGCCACCATCAGCGTATCCAGAACAGGCGGCCCTTGAACCACCTCGTAACGAGCAAACAACGGATTCACGAGTGTCAGAACAACCGCCATCACCAACAACCCGACAGCGCCAAAAACAGTCGCGAGCCCCATCCGCACCCAGCGCATCCGCCCGCCAATTTTCAAACGGTACAGCTGATTAGCCGCTGAAATCAGCCAGATCAGCGCAAACACCCCGACCACCGCATGACCATTGTCAGCCCCGTCAAAAGCCCGCAACAAGGCGACGGAAGCAAAGATGCCGCTCAAGGTCCAAACAGCGGATTCCATCACCACAATCGCCGCTTTGCGGGCGCGGGTTTTCAGCAAGAACCACGTTGCCGCAAACAGCGCGATCACCCCGCCATAGGCCAGCACAAATTCAATGATCGGCGCGTCATACGCCCAGAACACACCGGGGTCCGCGACCAGCCGATAACCGACGACGACACCGCCGATCTGTATAAACACCGACAGCAGTTTCAAATCCAGCTTCCGGTCAATCGCTGCGGCCAGCAGCACCATCACTGCAATCGCCAGCGTCAATGCGGCTGACGACAGCATCACCATCAGCGCGAAACTGATCATCGTCATGGCGGACAGCGCGAATATCGCGGCCCGCCTGCGGCCCTCGCCATCCATCCGCGCCATTTGCACTGCAAACAGGGTCATCGCAACCGCCACCGCCATCGCGTGCCACGCCCACAGCCCTTTGCCCAGAACCGAAACCGGCACCCACCAGATTTCAATCAGCGCGACGGTTAATGGCGCAAACAGCGCCACCCCACCAGCCCAAACCAGACGGTATTCTTTTTCACGCAAGCCCCGCCAGAATATCAGCGCCGTTCCGGCCAATGCCATCGCCACAATCACCGTCACATCCCAAGGCGGGGCCGCTTCGGGCAATCTGTGGCGGCCGGATTTGAAGGCCAGATACAGGTTGCCGATCAGTTCGGATTGGGCAAATAGCACGAAAAGGAATGTCAGCGGTGGCAAGACTATTGTATCGCGCAACGCCGGTGCGCGGCCAAACCAGATCACCGCCATGCCCAACAAAACAGCCAAGGTTACCAGCACCAGCCAAACCTCGGCAGCGCTTGACGCCTTAAGGGAAACCAGCGCCGCAACGATTGTCGCCGCGGCGAATGCTCCTGTTGCCAGCCGCGTCGGAAACTCGGGCCAGTCCGGTTTGCGCCCGCCAAACCGCGCCAATGATACCGACACCATTTCGCCCGCGTGGTGCGGCCAGATTTGCAACGGCGGGATCATCGCAGCACCTATGGCCCCAATCAGCGCAAATCCAAGGAAATGCACCCCGCCCGCGCCCAGATAAAACGTGAACCACGCCGCGCCAAATGTGAACACCAGCGCCAAACTCGAGGTCCACGCCCAGCGCTTGATCGCATCCACCAGCATCCCGGTTATGGCGATCATCGCAAAGTAGTAGTAGAACAGCCAGCCATCATCACTGCTGCCGCCCACCAGAAACGGGGCCGCCGTCGCGCCGATAATGCCGACCATCGCCAGCAATGGCCCGTAAAACCAGCCCAGAACCACCGCCAAAGCCGATACAGCGACCAGCCCGACCAGCGCCATTTCAGCCCCGATCAACCCATACATCTGCCGCGCCGCCAACACGCCGGCAAACAGCGCCACCAGCCCTGCGCCGGAAAACACCGAGGGTAGATAGGCTGTGTGGCTATCGCCATCGTCGCCTGTGCGTTGCCTGATCCATTCACCCGCAACGATTAACGCGGCGCCCAATCCGAGCGCGCCCATGACCCGCCAGAACGGCGTCAGATACCCGTTCTCGATGCCGTATTGCACGAAAAACACGCCCGATAATGCCAAGGACAGCGCCGCAATGGCATAGAACCAGTTTTCCTTTATCCATCCCATCAGGGCAGACACCCTTTCGGGTGTGAAAACAAAGGCCTTTGGCACAGGGTATTTCGCAATATGTTCGGGCAACTCGCCAGCCACCAAAATCGGCTCGGCCTCGTCTTCTTTAGCGGGTTTTTCGGGTTTCCACGGGCCGGTTTGGGGCAGCACATCCTTGATGGAAACTGCATCTCCGTCTGGCACATCCTCGGCAACTGATGCAGGCGCAACCTCGCCGCTCTCCAGCCCTGTAATCCGTTTCTGCAGGCTGGTGACGGTCTTTTTCAGCTTAAGGTGACTGTAAAGCAGATAAAGCGCTAATAATAACGTCAGGATAACCAGTTCCAAAGCAAACCTCGCCAAAAACTAAAACAGTTCCGCTAACCTACCCGCGCCCGAATAACCCCGCAAGCGCCCGTTTGACCAACCCTGTAACCGAGGGCCGTTTGGCCACAATAAACGGCAGCGGGCGGCAAACTTCCATCGCAGCCACGCCTACGCGGGCAGTCAATGCACCGTTGATCACCCCCTCGCCAAACCTGCGCGAGATTTTGGCCATCACGCCGCCACCCGCAATGGTCCCGATCAGATCATCGCCCACCGCAACCGCGCCCGTGGCAACCAGATGGGTGAACACCGCGCGCGTCAGGCGCCAGTTGCCCAAAGTGCCGGATCGCCCGCCATAAACCTCGGCAATGCGCCGGATCATTCGCAGGTTTGCCGTCAGGGCCACGAACACATCCGCCAACGCCAGCGGCACAATCGCTGTGACGGTTGCCACTTGGCGGGATGCGGCCTCGATCTCCTTGATAGCTTGCGCATCCAGCGGCGTGATCACTTCGGTTTCGGCCAGTGCCAGCAACCCGTCCGCGTCAAACATATCGCTCTGCCGTTCGGCAAAATTGGCGCGGCCCCATTCGGTATCGGGCCGTGCGCCGTAAAGCGTCATCAAACGCTGTGTCACATCCCTTGCGGCCGATAAATCCCCCGAGGCCAGCGCCGCCTCGGCCGCCCGATGCACCCGATCCAGCCGTTTGAGGCGGGCAAAGCCCAGTGCTTCGCGCAAAGCGATCACCAGCAACACGACAATGAGCAACGCCATCAGGCCCAGCGCCGCATAGCCAAGGTAAAGGTTGCGCGCGATCATGCCGTTGACAAAATCCCACGCAGCAACGGACAGGGCAAACCCTGCAAGCGCCACCAGCAAGCCCCAGAACCACCGCCGCAAGCGTGACGGTTTACCCGCAGCGATCTTGGCCAGCGTTTGCATCGCCTGCCCTTGTGGCGCGGCAAGCTCGGGCACCGGTGGCGCTGTGGCGGGGGTGATTTCGGGCGTGGCCTGATCCAGCTCGATCAACACAGGACCGCTTGATTTTTTGCTCATCTCAAATAATCCCCGATCAAAAACTCGGCAGCCTTGTCCAGCCGGATATGCGGTGGCCCCTCATCCGGTTTCAACACCAG
>JAFLKA010000535.1 GCA_022712735.1 Marinosulfonomonas sp.
TTGGCAAACCCCTGCCCCATGACGCCGCACCCCTGCACGTTACGGGTACCGCGCGATATATCGACGACATCCCGACACCGGCCAATTGCCTGCATCTGGCCTTTGGCCTGTCCACCATGGCGCATGGCGACATCACCGCAATGGACCTAAGTGCTGTGCGGGAAGCTGACGATGTGGTTGCCGTGTTGACGGCGGATGACCTGCAACATGATTGCGACGTGTCGCCCGCTGCACATGACGAACCATTACTGGCGACGGGCACCGTGCATCACGTCGGCCAGGCGGTATTCCTTGTGGTCGCCACCAGTCACCTTGCGGCGCGCAAGGCCGCGCGGTTGGGTGTGATTGACTATGCTGAAAAACCGGCGCTGCTGACCATTGATGCCGCGCTGGCCGCTGACAGCCGGTTCGAGGGCGGCCCAGTGATCTGGTCCAAAGGGGATGCGGACGGCACAATAAAAACCGCGCCAAACACCCTGACGGGCAGCATCGAAATGGGCGGGCAAGAGCATTTCTATCTGGAAGGCCAAGCCGCACTGGTGTTCCCGCAAGAAGGCGGCGATATGCTGGTGCATTCCAGCACCCAGCACCCGACCGAAATCCAGCATAAAGTGTCCCACGCTCTGGGCCTGCCGATGAATGCGGTGCGGGTCGAAACGCGGCGCATGGGCGGCGGATTTGGCGGTAAGGAAAGTCAGGGCAACGCGCTGGCTGTGGCCTGCGCCGTGATCGCGGCTCAAACCGGACAGCCCTGCAAAATGCGTTATGACCGCGATGATGACATGGTGATCACTGGCAAGCGGCATGATTTCCGCATCAACTATAGCGCGGGCTATGACGGAAGCGGCAAAATCATCGGCATCCAGTTTACCCAATACGCCCGCTGCGGCTGGTCCCAAGACCTGAGCCTGCCTGTCGCTGACCGCGCCATGCTGCACGCTGACAACGCCTATCATCTGCCGGATATTCGGATTGAAAGCCACCGTTTGCGCACCAACACCCAGTCGGCCACCGCCTATCGCGGTTTTGGCGGGCCACAAGGAATGCTGGGGATTGAACGGGTGATGGACCATATCGCCGGTGAGCTGGGGCTTGATCCGCTAATCGTGCGCCAAACGAATTTTTATGCCTGCGGCGCGGATATTTCTACGAAAAAGAAACAGGGGGCGCAGGAAACACCATACGGTCAGCAGGTCGAGGATTTCATTCTGCATGAGTTGGTGGCCGATCTGGTTGATCGTTCAGACTATCAGGCGCGCCGCGCAGCGGTTGATAAATGGAATGCTGCCAACCCTGTGCTGAAAAAGGGCATCGCGCTGACACCGGTTAAATTCGGCATCAGTTTCACCCTGACGCATCTTAATCAGGCGGGGGCCCTGGTGCATATCTATCAGGATGGCTCAGTGCATCTGAACCATGGTGGCACCGAGATGGGGCAAGGGCTGTTCCAGAAGGTGGCGCAGGTGGCCGCAACGGTGTTTGGAGTGTCGCTTGATGCGATCAAGATCACTGCGACCGATACCGCCAAGGTGCCAAATACATCCGCTACCGCCGCATCCTCGGGGTCGGATTTGAACGGCATGGCGGTCAAGGCCGCTTGCGAGACATTGCGCGGGCGCATCGCCGAATTTCTGGCGGACCAGCACGGCAAAAAAATATCCGATGTGAGTTTTGCCGATGGCATGGTCATGGTTGGTCGGCGCCAGTTCACTTTCGCCAAGGCGGCAGAGTTGGCCTATCAGGGTCGGATCAGCCTATCAGCCACCGGGTTCTACAAAACGCCGAAAATCCAGTGGGACAGGATCAGGGGGCGCGGCCGGCCATTCCTGTACTTTGCCTATGGGGCATCGGTCACCGAGGTGGTGATCGACACGCTGACCGGCGAAAACCGCATCCTGCGCTGCGATATTCTGCATGACGCGGGGGCCTCGCTGAACCCTGATCTGGACATCGGACAGGTCGAAGGGGCCTATGTGCAGGGCGCTGGATGGCTGATGATGGAGGAGTTGATCTGGGATGATGCGGGTCGCTTGCGCACCCACGCCCCGTCGACCTATAAAATCCCCGCCTGCTCCGACCGTCCAGATGTTTTCAACGTCGATCTGTGGGATGGCGAAAACGCCGAGGACACAATTTACCGCTCCAAAGCCGTGGGCGAGCCACCATTCATGCACGGCATTTCAGCGCTGATGGCGCTTTCAGATGCTGTCGCTGCTTGTGGCAACATCTACCCGTCACTCGATGCCCCCGCCACCCCCGAACGCGAGCTTATGGCCGTGAAACGCCAACAGGTCGGCGCATGAGTTTCCGGTTGGCAGAAATCACAAACAGCGTGTCTGCGCATGGCAACGTGGTGCGGGTGCTGGTCACAGGCACCAAAGGCTCGGCCCCGCGCGATGCAGGGGCCACCATGCTGGTCTGGCAGGGCGGACAATCAGGCACCATCGGCGGTGGTGCACTGGAATATCAGGCCACCAAACGCGCCCGTAAAATGCTGGATGCTGGCCCGCAAGCGGCGCATACCACCCAGCCTCTTGGCCCCGCGCTTGGCCAATGTTGCGGCGGCAGCGTCACGCTGGTTTACGAGCGTTTCAACGTTGATAACCTGTCCCTGCCAAACACCCGCATCTTTGTGCGACCGGTTGATGCAAATGCCAACAGCAGCGTCCCCGCCTTGCTGCAACGCCGCATCAACGCCGCACAAAACACCCCCATTGCACCCACGTTAACCACGGGGTGGTTGGCCGAATCCGTCAACCGTGCTGCCACACCCGTCTGGATATTCGGCGCAGGTCACGTTGGCCGCGCATTGGCGCAAACCCTTGCTCCACTCCCTGATTTCGACATCACCCTGATTGATACCGAAGCGGCGCGTATGCCAGAATATCTACCTGATAACATCACAACCCTCACCGCCCAAAATATGGCCGCTCTGGTCAAACACGCCCCGGACAATGCGCATCATTTCATCATGACGATGGACCACGCGATTGACCTCGAAATTTGCCACCAACTGCTGAACCGCAGGTTCGCATATGCAGGCCTGATCGGGTCCAAAACCAAATGGGCACGATTTGGCACACGGCTCAAAAACCTCGGCCATACGCAACCCGACATCGCCCGCATTACCTGCCCAATCGGCGATCCGGCCCTTGGCAAAGAACCACAAGCGATTGCCGTCGGTATCACACACGGGCTATTGCTGGAGCGTGCGCAAATAGAATCCACACAAATAGAATTCACAATGGACATCGCACAAAGGACGGGGGAAATATGACCGATAGATTGCTGACCATCGACGGGCTGACCAAGGCCTATCCCGGCGTGATCGCCAACGACAAAGTATCGTTTGGCATAGACGCGGGCGAGGTCCACGCGCTGTTGGGCGAAAACGGTGCTGGCAAATCAACGCTGGTGAAAATGATCTACGGGTTGGTGCGCCCTGATGCTGGCGCGATGACCCTGATGGGCGACGCGTTTGCCCCGCCTGAGCCGCGCGTCGCACGCGCCGCTGGCGTGGCGATGGTGTTCCAGCATTTTTCACTGTTCGAGGCGCTGACGGTTGCTGAAAACATATCGTTGGGGATGGAAAATCCGCCCAAGCACCGCGAACTATCGGACCGCATCACCAAGGTTAGCCATGATTACGGCCTGCCGCTGGACCCTGAACGTCTGGTTGGGGAGCTATCCGCAGGCGAGCGTCAGCGGGTCGAGATTATCCGCTGTCTGCTGCAAGACCCCAAGCTGCTGATCATGGACGAGCCAACCTCGGTGCTGACCCCGCAAGAGGTCGAGGTGCTGTTCCACACCCTGCGCCAATTATCATCCGAAGGCACCGCCATTCTGTATATCCGCCACAAGCTGGAAGAACTCCGCTACATCTGCGACAGCGCGACTATCCTGCGCCACGGCGTGGTGGTCGACACTGGCAACCCGCGCGAAAAATCAGCACGTGAACTGGCCGAAAGGATGGTCGGCACCGCCCTGCATGACACACTGCGCGACGCGGGCGCGTTGGGCGAGGTGGTGATGGAATTGAACAACCTCTCAGTGGCCTCGGCGACCCAGTTCGGCACTTCGCTGAAATCGGTCAACATGGCGGTGCGGGCCGGTGAAATTCTGGGCATCGGCGGGGTGGCTGGCAACGGGCAGGACGAACTGCTGGCAGCCCTGTCCGGCGAAGCACCCAGCACACCGGAAACCGTCCGCTTTGATGGCGACCCTGTTGGCCATCTTGGCCCGAACGCACGCCGCGAACTGGGTATTCTGGCCGCCCCCGAAGAACGGCTGGGCCACGCGGCTGCGCCCGATATGAGCCTGACCGAAAACGCATTGCTCACCGGCGCGATCCGCAAAAATCTGGTGAAAAAGGGCTTTGTAAACTGGACCGCCACCCGCACATTCGCCAAACAGGTGATCAAGGAATTCGACGTGCGCACACCGGGGGCTGGCACCGCTGCGCGCGCGCTATCGGGTGGCAACCTGCAAAAATTCGTCATCGGCCGCGAGGTCCTGCAAAACCCGCGTGTGCTGGTGGTGAACCAGCCAACATGGGGCGTTGACGCTTCGGCCGCCGCCCAAATCCGCCAATCGCTGATGGACCTTGCAGCGGGCGGGGCCGCAGTGATCGTGATCTCTCAGGACCTGGATGAGTTGATGGAAGTTTCCGACAATTTCTGCGCCCTGAACGAGGGTCACCTGACCCGCCCGCACCCCGCCAAAGGGCTGACGGTCGAGGAAATCGGCCTGATGCTGGGCGGAATGGACGAGGAGGAGACTGCTGATGTTTAGGTTAGAGAAACGCCCCGTGCCGTCAAAAGCATGGACCATCGCAACGCCGATTTTGGCGGTG
>JAFLKA010000365.1 GCA_022712735.1 Marinosulfonomonas sp.
TGGCATGGGGCTCGGTGGTTATAAGGTGGTAAATCGGCGTTTAATGCCCGCTTGCAAGCCATTGATATTGACTCGGAAATTCACAGACCGCTATGGTTGTCCAAATCGCATCATTGCGACATGGGGGACAATATGAGTGAAAAGACATTAACACGAATGGATTTAAGCGAAGCCGTGTTTCGCGAAGTCGGCCTGAGCCGTAATGAATCGGCCCAACTGGTCGAAAGCGTTCTGGGCCATATGTCCGACGCTCTGGTCAAAGGTCAGTCTGTCAAAATCTCGTCGTTCGGCACCTTTGGGGTGCGCGACAAGGCAGCCCGCATCGGGCGCAACCCCAAAACCGGCCAGGAGGTTCCAATCCACCCGCGCCGGGTCCTTACATTCCGCCCTTCGCACCTGATGAAAGACCGGGTCGCTTCCGGCAACAAACGTTAAGGGGGGCGCGCGGTGGCCAAATCACCCGACGCCTTTAGAACCATCAGTGAAGTCGCCGACTGGCTTGATACCCCCGCGCATGTGCTGCGCTTTTGGGAGAGCCGGTTTAGTCAGGTGAAGCCGGTCAAACGCGCCGGTGGGAGGCGCTATTACCGCCCTACCGATATGCTGCTGCTGGGCGGTATCAAAAAACTGCTGCACGAAGACGGGATGACGATTAAGGGCGCGCAAAAAATGCTGCGCACTAACGGAGTCAAAAAGGTCTCGGCCCTGTCGCAACCGATTGAGGGCCTGGATGATGGCGAGGTTCTGGATGTCAAACCGGCAACAGCCCCCGAAAAGAAAGCCGAATCAACACCACCCTTGACGGTCGTTGAAACAAAAGAACCGTCCAAGGCCCAATCCCCTGCCCCTGAAACCGCTGCCCCTGTCCCTACCAAAGCCGCCGAAAAGCCGCAGCCAGACGACGTTGCGGCTCCGGCACAAGATACAGGTGCACCCGCAACAGATGCCAAGGCAGATACCGTCGCCAAAACCAAAGTCGAGACCAAAGAAGATACCAAACCCGACACAGACACAGACACAGACACAGACACAGACAGCAAAAACGATTCCCTGTCGTCAATCTATAGCCGCCTCACAGCCCTGCATGACCGGATGAAATCCGACATTGACCCAAAGCAGAAGGGTTAAGCCACCGATATGGTTTTTCACGCTTGCTTTGGTCCGCAAACACATTATGTAGAGCCTGAGTTCGGGCTATGGCGCAGTCTGGTAGCGCGTCCGTCTGGGGGACGGAAGGTCGCAGGTTCGAGTCCTGCTAGCCCGACCAACATCAAACCCGCCCACACCCATTCGGTGACGGGCGGGTTGATAGTTTTGGGGACATAAAGATGACAAAACCCGGCACTGGCGTTCTACCCGATCACATGTTGCGCGATATGATTGCGGCAGGCCACATCACCGCTGATCCCGCGATTATCCCCGAACAAATCCAACCCGCATCACTGGACATGCGCCTTGGCACCACGGCCTACCGCGTGCGCGCCTCGTTTCTAACGGGTGCTGCGTCCACCGTTGCCGATCGGCTGCATGAATTTGAAATGCACCGCATTGATCTGACAGGCGGTGCCGTGCTGGAAAAAGGCGCGGTTTACCTCGTGCCTTTGATGGAAGGCTTGGCCCTGCCCGACGGTGTGCAGGCTGTGGCCAACGCCAAATCCTCAACCGGCCGTCTTGACCTGCTGACCCGCACCGTCACCGATTACGGAACAGAATTTGATCGTATCCCGCCAGGTTATACTGGGCCACTCTACGCCGAAATCTGCCCGCGTTCGTTTTCGGTACTGGTACGGCCAGGGATGCGCCTGAACCAGATCCGGTTTCGCGCCGGTCAAGCGGTGCTGACAGATGACGAGCTGCTGGCCCGCCACACAAAACACGCGCTGGTCGATGGCGCGGCCCATATCGACCAAGGCCTTGGATTTTCCGTCGACCTGCGCCCCGCCAAAGGCAACCTCGTCGGCTACCGCGCCAAACCCCATACCGGCGTGATTGATCTGGATAAAATCGGCCATTACGACCCAATGGAATACTGGGAACCAATCCACACCAATGATGCCCGTATTATCCTTGACCCCGGCGCGTTCTACATTCTGGTTAGCCGCGAGGCAGTTCACATTCCGCCCGATTGCGCCGCCGAAATGGCACCTTATCTGGCCATGGTCGGCGAATTTCGCGTCCATTACGCAGGCTTTTTCGATCCAGGCTTTGGTCACGACGCCGCGGGCGGCAAAGGCTCGCGCGGAGTACTGGAAGTGCGCTGCCACGAAGCGCCCTTTGTGCTGGAACACGCCCAGATCGTTGGGCGACTGGTCTATGAGCGCATGGCTTCTGTGCCAGAGGTCCTCTACGGCGCGGACCTCGCCTCGAACTACCAAGGTCAGGGCCTGAAACTATCCAAACATTTCAAGACAGTATAGCTCTAATTTAATTCAAATTTCGGCTTCTTCTTTTTCCAAATACCTCCGCCGGAGGCATCCGAGCCAACAGCAAGAACCGGTAAAAGAGTTAAACCACTAAAACCGCCCCATGCGCCGCGCCAGCCGTGCCATTTTCTTGGCCTTGTTGGCGGTCTCTTTGGCTTTTTTCGCCTGTTCGCGTTCGGCCGGAGTCATCTGATCTGTGGATTTGCCGCGATTGGCGGCCACATCGATGCCCTTGTTGACAGCCTTGCGCATAACCATTCGGACGATCATGTTGATGATCTGGTTCATATTCATAACACTCTCCTACAGTAAATTGCTCTATTCCTCAAACATTTCACTTTGACCAATCGCCTCTTCCCCGTCTTCAGCATCACTATCAGGCATGCCCAGCATCGCACCCGGAGGTGGTCGGCTCTCCAGCAATCCGGCAGATCGCAATTCTTTCAAACCCGGCAGATCGCGGGCATTTTCCAGACCGAAGTGATCCAGAAACCCTTGTGTCACCACAAATGTCACCGGTCGTCCCGGTGTCATCCGGCGCCGCCCAAACCGGATCCATTCCATTTCCAGCAATTGATCCACTGTACCACGGCTGACCGAAACACCGCGAATTTCCTCGATCTCGGCACGTGTCACCGGCTGGTGATAGGCGATGATCGCCAAGGTCTCGATTGCCGCACGCGACAGTTTGCGCGTTTCAACCGTTTCCTTTTGCATCAAAAATCCAAGATCGGGCGCTGTGCGGATCGCCCAGGCATCGCCAACCCGCTGCACCGCCACGCCGCGCCCCTCGTAACGCTTGCGCAGATGCACAATCGCCTCGGCCCCGTCACAGCCATGCGGCATCCGGTCGTTCATTTCCTTGATGCTCACAGGCTCGGCAGTGGCAAACAAAATCGCCTCGACCATACGCTCCTGCTCGCCCATCGGCGGGGCCTCGAACAAGCTCTCTTCGATCTCGGGTTTCTCGATGTCTTCAGTCATCATCGCCTGCCTTCTTGCGTATCTGGATCGGGGCAAAAGCCTCGCCCTGACGAATTTCAATCTGGCCCAACTTGGCCAATTCCAGCGAGGCGGCAAAATTGGCCGCCGTGGCGCTGCGCCGCTTTGCAGGGTCCAACTCCCAGCCGTCCGGAAGGTAACTCTCTAGCCCCGTCCAGTCGCCAGCGTATCCAATCAGCCCGCGCATCCGCTCCAGCGCCTGCTCCAGCGTCATGATCGCCTTGCGGTCCATGGTAAACGGGCGGAATTCATCCTTGGTGCGGGTGCGCGCGTAGGCCTGCATCAGGTCCAGCAATGTCGCGGTATAGGTGACGCGGCGAATGCGGGTCACATCCTCGGGCAGACCACGAGCGAAAAAATCGCGCCCCATCTGGTCACGCGCCATCAGCTTGGCGGCACTGTCGCGCATCGCTTGCAGACGCTCCAGCTGGAACGCCAGATGCGCGGCTAGTTCTTCACCTGACGGGCCTTCCTCGGTCGGGTCAGGTGGCAACAACAGGCGCGATTTCAGAAATGCCAGCCACGCCGCCATCACCAGATAATCTGCAGCAAGTTCCAGACGCAAACCTTTGGCTTCATTGATGAATTTCAAATACTGCTCGGCCAGCGCCAGCACTGAAATCTTGCGCAAATCCACCTTCTGGGTGCGCGACAGGGTCAGCAGTAAATCCAGCGGCCCCTCGTAACCATCGACATCAATAATCAAGGCCTCGGCCACCAGCCGCTCCTCTACCGCAAGCGGCTTATCTTCCTCGAATTCAACGTCAGTCATCGTTACGCCCGCCTATAAGGTGCGCAAGTTCGTCTTCTAACGCCAAAATGTCAACGGAATCAGGTGATTTGCGCATATTTAACGCGGCATCGGCCCGCAATTGGGCGGCCTCCGTGAACACGCCCGCCTCACCCGCGACCTGCGCCATCTCGTCCAGCTCACCATTGCAATGCAGGATCATGTCCATGCCGCCCGCCAGTGAGGCGCGTGTGCGCTGCGTCACATCCCCGTCCAGCGCTTCCATTGACAAATCATCCGTCATCAACAGCCCGCCAAACCCGATGTCCTCGCGGATCACCTTTGTCATAACGGGCGAGGTCGTTGCCGGCCCGCTCGGGTCAATATCTTCATAGATAATATGCGCCGACATACCCAAAGGCAGGTCCGCCAACGCCGCCATCGCGGCAAAATCAACCGCATCCAGATCGGCGCGTTTGGCGCTGACACGGGGCAGCTCCAAATGGCTGTCCAAAGTGGCTCGCCCATGACCTGGAATGTGTTTTAGAACCGGCAACACCCCGCCATCCAGCAGCCCGTCAGCCACCGCACGGCCAACGCAAGCCACAGTATCAGCATCCTCGCCATAGCAACGATTGCGCAACACGGCGTGGGTTTGTGGCGTCGCCACATCGGCGCAGGGCGAACAATTACTATCAATTCCAACACCGCGCAGCTCGTCCGCAATGATGCGGCTGCGGATATACATGCTGCGTTGCGCCGCCGCCGGATTTGCAGCGACCTGATCCAGCGGGGGCAGCCAATGGCGCCAATGCGGCTGCACCATCCGTTCAACCCGCCCGCCTTCCTGATCAATGGTCACAACCGCGTCACGCCCGACAGCGCTACGCAAATCATCCGTCAGGCGGCGTAATTGATCCGGATTGTCGATATTTCGGGCAAACAGGATAAAGCCCCAAGGATTGGCCTGCGCAAAGAACGCAGCCTCGTCAGGCAACAGGCACTCGCCTGCGCAGCCAAAGATATAAGCCCCCTGACCGCCCGACATTTAGCGCACCTTTACAGGGATACAGGCGGCTTTCTCGGCCAATAGCGCGGAACAAAACCGACGTGCATCCGACAGGTCGTCAAAGCCCATAGCGCGAAGACGATAGAATGTGCGCCCGCCGCTTTGGGCCTTCTGGATCACCCGCGACTTGCCTTCCATGTATTCGGTGAACCGGCCATACAGACGGTCCCATTCCTTTTGCGCGATCTCGGCGCTGTCATACGCGCCCAGCTGGGCCAAACGGGTGCCTGCCGAAATTGTGGTGGCATCAACATCGGTTACAGGGGCCGAAACGACCTGAGCCGCCGCCACTTCAACAGACGCTACGGCGGGGGTAGTGTTCAAACCTTGCGGGCGCATCAAAGGGCGCGGCGAATGTGAAACACCTGCAACAGATGCCGCAATGATGGCCACCGGAACTGTTGCGCTCACGGCCTCAACTTCGGTTAGTGGTGTGGTATCAGCCGCGATCGTTGCGGCCATCGCCATCGCTTCGGCCACGGCGATATCTGTTGCCGATGGCTGCGGTGCTGTTGGCTCGATCGATGCCACAGCGACCCCTTCGCCATCATCCACAACCGCGGGCAACGCGGGGGGCGGCACTGTTTCTTCCAGCAATGCGGGGGCGGTGATTTCGGCAAGGTCATCCACCACAACCTCGGCGTCTGCGGCCTCGGCCATAGACGTGCTATCGTCGCGCGGCGACGGGCGGCGCAATCCGGCCACGTCGTCTTCGCCAACGCCTGCCCCGACAGGGGCCAAAGTCAATTGTTCCGGCACGGGTTCGGCCAATCCATCGGATTGCACGCGATTTACTGACAGACCCTGATGCGCGGTTTGCGTACCGCCCGGATCATCCGGCTGAATCCGCATCGGCCCGTCAAGGGCGCGCACCACCGGCACGCCGGTTACATCGCGCACCAGCAACCGATAGCCCCAGACCCCGATCCCGACGACCAAAGCCACCGACATCAACGCGCCTGCTGTGTTCACAAATTTGGAAATCCTGCGCGTTTGCGCGCCGTTTTGCACCTCGTCCAGCGGCGCACCTTCTGCGCCACGGTATTCAACATCCGCCATTTTATGCCTCACTGCCCACCCCGTATATTTCGGTGCTGGTCACTCTAATCTGCCTCATGACCACCAAAGGCGCGCTTGTTGTCAGCGCATTTCCTCAGCCGGGGTCACCCCCAGAATACCGAGTCCGGCCGAAATAACAATGGAAACCGCACGAATCAGGGCGATTTTCGCCTGTGACGTGGCGGTATCGCCCTCTTGCAAGAAGCGAAGTTCGCTCAATTCATTGCCACGGTTCCACAGCGCATGGAATTCACCCGCCAGTTCATACAGATAAAACGCCACCCTGTGCGGCTCGTTGGTGCGGGCGGCAATCTCGATCAGGCGCGGCCATTCGGCCAGCTTTTTGGCCACCGCCAGCTCGGCCTCATGCGATAGCTTGGACAGATCAGCCGCCTTCAGCGCCGCATCATCTACCGCAATCCCCGCGTCCGCGGCTTTGCGTAAAACCGAATGCACCCGCGCGCCTGCGTATTGCACATAGAACACCGGATTGTCCTTGGATTGCTCCAGCACCTTGGAAAAATCAAAATCCAGCGGCGCGTCATTTTTACGGGTCAGCATCACGAAACGGGTCACGTCTGACCCGACCAGATCGACCACCTCGCGCAGGGTCACAAAATTCCCCGACCGTTTTGACATTTTGAACGGCTGGCCATCCTTATACAGACGCACCAGTTGGCACAGCTTGATGTCCAGCGGCACCTTGCCATCCGACAGCGCCGACACGGCCGCCTTCATCCGTTTGACATAGCCGCCATGATCGGCACCCAGAACGTCGATCAACTCATCGAACCCGCGCTCGATCTTGTCATAGTGAGAGGCGATGTCGGGGGCGAAATAGGTCCAGCCGCCATCGGATTTTTTCACCGGACGATCCACGTCATCACCATGCTCGGTTGACTTGAACAGCGTCTGGACGCGCGGCTCCCAATCATCATCCGCCTTGCCCTTGGGGGGCGGCAGAGTTCCCTCGTATATCAGACCCTTAGCGGCCAAGTCTTCAAGTGCTTTTTCGATCAATCCGGTGCCATATAGAGACTTTTCCGAAAAG
>JAFLKA010000078.1 GCA_022712735.1 Marinosulfonomonas sp.
GGTCTGGGCTTTCGGGTGCATCTGAAATCCAAGGGCAATTTTATCGGGCGCGAGGTGCTTGAGGCGCAGAAAAACGGCGGAGTGTCGCAACGGCTGTGCTGCTTTACCTCGGACGTCGAATTGCCGCTGTTTGGCGGCGAGACCATCCTGCATGCTGGCAAGGTGGTGTCGCTCGCCTCAAGTGCTGCATTCGGCGTCACGGTGGGCAAAACCATCCTCTATGGCTATTTGCCCGATACGCTGTGCGGGGAAACAGGGTTTGAACTGGAAGTTTTCGGGGAGCGTCACGCGATTGGCCACGTAAAGTTTCCTCTGTATGACCCTGATAATATACGATTAAAATCCTGAACCGGAGGCATATATGCCTGATAATCAACAAGCGATTTATGATGCTTTACAGAACCTGCCACAGTTTGCAGGTGTGTCGCGGGACAGCTATAAAGCCACGCGGCTAGGTGGATTAACTAACCTTGTTTATCGTATTGATAATACTGGAGAAACTCTGATCCTGCGCATCCCCGGCGACGGCACCGATGATTACATCGACCGTGCGGTGGAATTGCACAATGCACAGGCCGCATATCGGGCTGGTGTGTCCCCGGAAATCCTGTGGGCCGACGGGCAAAGCGGCATAATGATCAGCCGCTGTATCACGGCCGAAACCATGACGCCCGCGCGGTTTTCCAGCTGCGATGGCAGCCCTGCACGGGCGGGTGTGGCGCTGGCCAAATTGCACAATTCGGGGCAGGAATTCCAGTTCCGGTTCGAGCTGTTCACCATGATCGACGACTACCTGAAAATCCTGTCCGGCAAGGACACCACCCTGCCCGAAGGCTACGGTGATATCGTCAAAGCAGCCCAACCCGTCAAACAGGTTCTGACCGACAACCCCGCCCCGCTAACCCCCTGTCATTGTGACCCCTTATGTGAGAACTTTCTGGATGATGGGGCCAAAATGTGGATCATTGATTGGGAGTATTCCGGCATGAATGACCCGCTGTGGGATTTGGGCGATCTGTCGGTCGAGGCCGGTTTCGCCGACGATCAGGATATAGAAATGCTGCGGGCCTATTTTGGCGCCGAGCCATCCGCTGCCCAGATTGGCCGCATGGTGATCTATAAGGCGATGTGCGATCTGTTATGGACGCTGTGGGGGTTGATCCAGCACGCCGACGACAACCCCGCCGAGGATTTCTGGGCCTATGCCACAGGGCGGTTTGAGCGATGCAAACGCCTGATGCAAAGTGATGGATTCGCAGCGCATCTGGCGGCGATCCAGTCTGAGGAATAGATCATTTCCGCGCTACTGTGATGAAACATTCGCCTCTGCCTCTCGGCATGTCCTCCTTTTTTGCTAGGATGGTGCGCATCAACAGGAGCAACACCACATGACCAAATTCCGGCCCCTTTTGCCCTATCTCGCCGCGAGCAGTGTGATGGCATTGCTGGCGTTAACCGAAGCCACCAAATCCCTTGGGGCACATCCTTGGTGGGCTGTTATGGTTGTCTGGCGGGGGTTGCCGATTGGTTTGGCGCTGGCTTTTGCTCTGCCATTTACTAGCATGTCGAAAACCGCCCGCATCATTTTGTTTGCCGCTGTGCTGATCATCGCCGCTGTCGTATCCAGCCACTATCACACCCAGTTTGTGGCGGCAGAAGATGCTGATGCGTATCTGCCCGGGCGCATATGGTTTTACGGCTGGATCACCATGATGGCAGCCCTGGCGGCGGGGGTCACGACCCTGCTGCAGAAAAAATAGGGGATTGCTGTTCGGGCTGTTTGATCGCGTCTTTTAGACCTGCGACCGTCAATGGTTTTTCCAGACACACCACACGCGGCTCGGCCCCGTCGGAATAGGGGTGTGTGCTGGGCATCCGGCCAGAGGCAACGATGATTTTTGTGGTTGAACACAAAGCCAGGCAATCGCGCGCGATGGTCCAGCCGGAATGGCCCTGGTCCAAATGTAAATCGGTGACCACCAGATCCAGTTTCTGGCCGACATAAAGCGCATCCTGTGCCTCTGCAAAAGATGCGGCCTCGATCACTTGGTAGCCAAGTTGGACCAGTTGTTGCGATGTGCTGGCCAATGCGCCCGCGTCATCCTCGACCAGCAGAGCCGTGCCGATTGTTGTGACAGGCGTAGCGTCTGTCTGCTGTTGGCAAAGTGGCAAGACAAGTCGCACATTTGTACCTTTACCAACTTTGCTGCTGATCTGGATATCGCCGCCGGTTTGTTTGATAAACCCGTACACCATCGACAGGCCCAGCCCCGTGCCCTGCCCGTCCTTGCGCGCAGTAAAGAACGGCTCCAGCGAGCGGGCAACCACGGCCTCCTCCATACCGCAACCTGTATCGTTGATGTCGATCATCGCCGTGGCGTCGCCTGATTTGGATACCGTAATGCGGATCATACCCTGCCCGTCGATGGACTGGTTGGCATTCAGACACAGGTTCAGAATGGCGCTTTCCAATTGGCCCGGATCAACGCGAACACATAGTTTTTCAGCCGAAGGGAATGCCTCCAGCGTCACCCCTTGCTTCAGGCCGATGCTGACCAGATCGGTCAGCCCCTCGACCAGTTCGTTCAACTCGACCACTTCGGGCACAAGGCGTTGCTTGCGCGCAAACGCCAGCAGGCGCTGGGTCAGGGATGTGCCAAGTTCAGCCGCACCTGACACCCGTTGCAGCAGGGTTTTGGCCGTCACCTTGCGACTGCCGGTTTCCAGCAAATGGATGTTGGCGGTGATCGTTGACAGCACATTACCAAAATCATGCGCCACTTCACCCGTCACCTTGCCCAAGCTTTCAATGTGCTGGATCTGGCGCAAACGGTTGTCCATTTCGCGTCGCTCGGTGGCATCGGAAAACAGCCAGATACCACCCCCATCAGGAAGGCGCGAACACCGCACCTCAAGGCACTGGCCCGCAGCGTTTTGCAATTCGGTAAAACCGCGGAATGTGGCATCAATTCCGGCAGCAACAGATTGCGTTGCGAAATCTGTTTGCTGCATCACGTCGCAAATTGTCGGTTTCCCCGACAACTGTTCATCATCCAGATGCAACACATCGGCAAAGTTCGGGTTCGTTGCCGTCAGATGCCCCGTGTCGCTGGTGATGGCCAATCCTTCTGATATATTGGCAAACATCTTTTCAAACAGGGCGTTTTTCTGGTGCAGCTGCCGGTTACTACGATCCAGCCGCAACGCATTGGCACGGAACACGCGGAACGAATGGTGCAGTTTGCCGATTTCATCATTGGCGACGGGTTTGCGGCGCAACTGCGTGCTGCGATCCCCTTGGGCAAGGCGCAGCATCGCGTCCGATATCGCCTTGATATTGCCGGTGACATAGCCCGACACAAATATCGCCGCGAGCAGCGCAACTGTGACACTGACCAGACCCGCAACCAGTATAACCGCCTTGGCCAGATCAATCGAGGTGGCGGTTTTCAGGCGCTCTTGCGATAGAAACTCCTCGGCGTTGCCGGCAAATTGCGCGGCCAGATCGCTGATCGTACTGGCATTATACTGGATGCGAAACAGCGCGTTCTGGCTCTCCAGCCTGCGCGAGAGTTCGCGGCGGCGCACCTCGAACAGCCCCGTTTCCCCTGCGGATATGCGATGCAGTTCCTGATACAGGTCAGATTGGGAATGTTGCGCGTCCAACCCTGAAAAGGCGCGGCGCATGTGCTGGTAGTTACGTCGATGTTCGCCCACCCCCATCAGGTTTTCGGCGCGTCCCGCCCCAACCAGTTCATTGGCCATCCCTTGCAATGCCAGCCAAATCCTACGCTCGTCATTTGCCAAATCCGGATCGGTGGATTGCCGGTAAAATTGCCCTTCATGGCTGGAGAGCTGCACACTCAGAACCTGTGCCTGATCCCGCTCGAAATTCAGCCGCTCAGTCGCGCCCACCAGATCGGCAATCGCGGTTTTCATCTGGCGAACGGTGGCGGCGATTTCCTGTTCATATGCACTGACCGGAGATTGAGGCGCTACCTCTACATCCGGCCAAGTACTCAATGCCGGCTCTAGTGTTTCCAGTAATATCCGCCCCTCACGGTCGATCAGATATGTTGACTTCAGGTTCAGCAGGAACGGGGCCGACGTGGCAATATCCGAGGATTGTTTCGACAGGCCAAGGGCACGCGCAACCTGTGTCAGGGTCTGGCTGTGCAACCGTTCCAGCCGCGTGCCTGCCCGATCCAGCGCATACCACGCGATGCTGCCGACAAACACGGTCGACATTGCCAGCAGAGCCAGCGCAATCCACAGGCGTTGCCGGATGTCGGGGTTGAATGCGCGGCGCATTACAGCGGTGTGTTTCGTGCTGCACCTTCTGGCGTGCGCACGAATATATAGCCCA
>JAFLKA010000392.1 GCA_022712735.1 Marinosulfonomonas sp.
GCATGTGTTGGCATTGCGATGCCATGATCCGCGACAATCAGGGCGGGGGACAGATCGGCGGTGATTTTATCCACTTCCGGTGTGGTCAACTGCGGCGAGGTCGGCACCGGCACCATACCGGCGGTGATCGCGCCTAGAAACAGGATCGGGAATTCGGGCGTATTGCCCAACCGCATCAGGATGCGCTCGCCAGGTTTCAGCCCCAGTTGCAACAGTCCCGTGGCGGTGCCGCGCACGGCGGTTTCCAACTGGGCGTAGGTCCAGTCATCCTGCCAGTCTGTGCCAATAATCGACAGTGCGGTTTTATCGGCCAGTGCGACAGCACAAGTTAGAACATACTGCGCCAGATTAAACGGTGCTGGGCAGGGCGGTGGCGGGCCTTGGTTGAAAATCGAGGTCATCCGGTAGTGCTATGGTGTCGCGGATAAGGGGGCAAGGGGTTACTGGGTCAGCTTTGGTTTTCATCCGTGAACAGCATCGGCAGGACAATCGCGGCCACCCCGACGCCGATGATTTGCATCACGATGAACATCACCACATGGGCCGGATTAATACCGGCGAATGTGTCGGACAACCCACGCGCAATGGTCACGGCGGGGTTGGCAAAGCTGGTCGAGGAGGTGAACCAGTAGGCCCCCGTGATATACAGCGCCACCAGCGTTGGCACGGTATCGGGCTTATGTTTAATTCCGCCAAAGATCACGAACAACAGGCCGAAGGTGGCGAAAATTTCACTGGACCACACCGCGATGCCGGTGCGATCATGGGTCGATGTTTGCAGGATGGTTAGATCGAACATCAAATGGGTAAACCAGACGCCGATAATGCCGCCCGCGATTTGCACCAGCACATAGGGCAGGGCCTGGCCCACGGGGTGCTCGCCACGCAGGGTAAAGGCCAGCGTGACGGCAGGGTTGAAATGCGCGCCCGAAACAGGGCCAAGGGTGGTAATAATCACATAGAGCATCGCGCCGGTGGCAATCGCATTGGCCAGCAGCGCCAGCCCGTCATTTCCGCCCGACATGTTTTGCGCCATGATACCGGATCCAACCACACCAATCAGCAGCATTGCAGTGCCGATAAATTCGGCCAGTAGTTTGCGCGTCATCAAAGGCATCCGATCTGGTCAAGCGTGGCCTTTAATTCTGCAACGCTTAGGGTTTCAAGCGGTAAGTCTAGCAATGCTGCCGCCCGCTTGCCAAGGATTTTATAGGCCGTTGCAAATGCGCCCTGCCAATCGGCCGGCTTAGTGGCGGCGGGGTCGTCCACCCCCCAATGGCTGCGCACAGGTGCGCCGGACGCATTATTGGGCCAGATCGGGCAGGTTTCGCCAGCGGCAGCGCCGCAAACTGTTATCACCGCGTCCATGCGCGGCGCATTGGCACCGGCAAATTCATCCCAGCTTTTGGATCTTGCCGCGCTGGTGTCATGGCCCATTTCCTTAAGCAGCACTAAGGATTGCGGATGCACTACGCCTGCCGGATGCGAGCCTGCGGAATAGGCCGTGATCCGCCCGCCGGATGTGTGATTGAAAATCGATTCCAGCAGGATCGAACGGGCTGAATTTCCGGTGCACAGCACGAGGATATTCATCAAGGGTTACAGCGCATCGCTAACCTTACGCGCGCCCGCCGAAATATCGCGCCCCATGCCCTCGACCGTGGCGCATGCGCCAAGGCCAAGAATACCAATCAGTAGGATCATTTTGATCATTATCTTATTCCTCATACCACCATACATCCGGTTGAAAGCCGATCCAGTCGCCATACATCGGCAGCCGATCTGTTGGGTAACGCAATTCCTTTTTATGGGCAATGCGCGATGGGCCGGACATCCAGATCGGGATCACATAACGCCCCGCTGTTAATATCCGGTCCAGCGCCTTGGTGGCGGCGCGAAAATCATCCTGACTTTTTGATGTCAGCAGATGGTTGATCATCGCCTCGGCAGCGGGCGAATTCATCCCCATCCAGTTGCGCGTGCCAAGATCGGTCACACCAGCCGATCCCCAATATAACATCTGTTCGTTTCCGGGGCTAAGCGACATGCCACGGCGATAAAAGGCCATGTCGAAATCATAGGTGGTGGTGCGTTCTTTATACTGCGCCTTGTCGATCGAGGTGACATGCGGGCTGATCCCCAGCCGCTTTAGGGATTGCACGTAGATATCGACAATCGACTGCACCTCGCTCGATCCCTGCTTTAGCACGATCTCGAAACTGAATGGTTTGCCATCGGCGTTTTTCATCACGCCGTCCTGCACGGTCCAGCCGGCGTCTTCCAACAGGGCAATCGCTGCGCGGATATTCTTGCGGTTACGCTCGCTGCCATCCGACACGGGCGGGGCATAGCCCGTCAGCGTGCCCGGCAGCAGATCATCGGCGAAGGGCGCCAAAAATTCGGCGACACGGCCAGTGGCAGCCCCAGCCTCCATCCCCAATACGGAATTTGCGAAATACGAGGCGATGCGGGGCTCTGTGCCGCCATTCACTGTGTCATTGATAAATTCGAAATTAAACGCCAGCGACATCGCCTCGCGCACTTGCCAGTCGGCGAATATCGGGTTGCGGGTGTTCATCACCAGACCGGTGATGCCGGTGGGACGCTGGTGCGGCACGACCGATTTGACAACCGCGCCCGATTGCACGGCAGGGAAATTATAGAGCGTTTCCCATTTGCCTGCGTTACCTTCGCGCATGACATCGACTTCGCCCGCTTTGAATGCTTCAAACAGGATGCTTGAATCGCCAAAAAATTCCATCCGGATTTCATCAAAATTATTGGTGCCACGGCGAAATGCAACATCATTGCCCCAATAATCAGGATTTCGTTTCAGAACCAGATTGCGCCCCACCTCGAAACTGTCGATCACGTAGGGGGCGGTGGCAATCGGAGCCTCGAGCGAGGATCCGGCAAAATCCTTGCCCTCCCACTGGGCCTTTTTCAGGATCGGGCGCATCCCGACCAGCAGCGCCAA
>JAFLKA010000293.1 GCA_022712735.1 Marinosulfonomonas sp.
CGTGCGCGGGCGCGGCATGGGGGGCGAGGTGTTGCGCGCTCTGATGCCCGCACTAGCCGATTACGGCGTCAAGGCGCTGCATCTTGAGGTAGCGCGGGATAATGCCAAGGCCAAGCGGCTGTATACCCGTCTGGGGTTCGAGGACCGCGAGAAATACCACCTGATGACGCGGGTATTTTAGCACCATGCCTGTGACCATCCCGTTTGACAACAGCTACGCCCGCCTGCCCGCGCCGTTTTACACCCGCATCAGCCCCAGCCCCGTCACCGCCCCGAAACTGGTCGCGCTGAACGCCGCACTTGTGGCTGAATTGGGGCTGGATGTTGCACAGCTGCGCTCCCTCGCAGGTGTGGCTGTGTTATCTGGCAGCGCTGCGCCTGACGGCGCGGAGCCTTTGGCACAGGTCTATGCAGGCCATCAGTTTGGCGGCTTCTCACCGCAGTTGGGCGATGGCCGCGCCATGCTGCTGGGTGAGGTGATTGATGCAAACGGTATCCGCCAAGACATCCAGCTAAAAGGGTCTGGCCGCACCCCTTATTCGCGTGGTGGTGACGGGCGGGCGTGGCTGGGCCCCGTGTTGCGCGAATATGTGGTGAGCGAGGCAATGGCGGCATTGGGCATCCCTACAACCCGCGCCTTGGCCGCTGTGACCACGGGGCAGGATGTGATGCGCGAGGAACTGCTGCCAGGCGCCGTCCTGACCCGCGTCGCCACCAGCCATATCCGCGTTGGCACCTTTCAGTTTTTCGCCGCCCGCCGTGATCTGGACTCGCTGCAGGTCCTGACCGATTACACCATTGCCCGCCACTACCCCGATGCCAACGGCCCGATGGCCCTGTTTGCCGCCGTGGTCAGTCGTCAGGCCAGCCTGATCGCCCGCTGGGTTGGTGTTGGATTTATCCACGGGGTGATGAACACTGACAACACCCACGTTGGCGGCATCACCATTGATTACGGCCCCTGCGCGTTCATAGATACCTACCACCCTGCCCGCGTTTATTCCTCGATCGACCGGATGGGGCGCTATGCGTTCAACAAGCAATCCGAAATCATCATCTGGAATCTGGCGCAACTGGCCACCAGCCTGATCCCGTTGATGGGCAAGGACACGGATGCCTCGGTGCGGGAGGCTACCGAAGTGCTGCACGGGTTTGCCGATCTGTATCATGCCGCATGGCTGACCGAGTTTCGCGCTAAACTGGGGCTAACGCAGGCACAGAACGGGGACGAGGCGCTGATCAACGATCTGCTGGAACGGATGGCGGCGCAGCAAGCCGATTTCACCAACACCTTTCGTGCCTTGGCCGATGGCAATACCCGCGATCAGTTCACTGACCGCGCAGTGTTTGACGACTGGAACACCCTCTGGCAGGCCCGTCTGACGCAAGAGGGCACTACACCGGATCAGCAACAATCCTTAATCCGCACCACCTCGCCCGCTCTTATCCCGCGCAACCATCGGGTTGAGGAAATGATTCAAGCGGCTGTAGCGGGGGATTATGTACCGTTCGAACGGCTGAGCGCCGCGCTGGCGAGGCCGTTTGAAGATGTGGCCGAGTATAATGATCTGAAGCGCCCACCGACCGAGGAGGAAGAGGTGACACAGACGTTTTGCGGGACTTAGGGTCTGTTCAGCGTGTCGCAATAGCCGATCATGATGTCGAAGTTTGATAGACAGCGATCAAATTACAGCCTTCAGTTTACATGCAGCTATTCAAGGATCATCCAATGGGCAAAATTCCAAAATCAATGCGCGGTGTGGTTCTGCTGGGTCACGGCGGGCCAGAGATGCTGCAATATCGCGATGATTTGCCGGTGCCACACCCACAAAAGGGCGAGGTTTTGATCCGTGTTGCGGCGGCAGGCGTTAACAACACCGATATCAACACCCGAACCGCATGGTATTCCAAGGGTGACCAAGACAGTGATGACGCCAGCTGGTCTGGTCAGGCACTGGAGTTTCCCCGCATTCAGGGGGCGGATGTGTGTGGCGAGATCGTCGGTGTCGGCGACGGTGTTAACCGCACCCGCATTGGCGAGCGCGTGCTGATCGAGCCCTGCATTCGCGAATCCCGCGGCCACCGACTGGAAAACCCGTGGTATTTCGGATCGGAATGCGATGGTGGTTTTGCCGATTACACCACCGTGGCCGCCAGACACGCCTACCCCGTCGACTCCCCACTCAGCAGCCTGGAGCTTGCGTCCTTTCCTTGCTCCTATTCCACCGCCGAAAACATGCTGACGCGGACCGGTGTCAGAGAAAACGAAGTGGTGCTGGTCACCGGCGCATCGGGCGGCGTTGGTTCAGCCGCGATCCAGCTGGCCAAGGCACGCGGCGCATATGTGGTCGCTGTCACCAGTCCGACCAAAGCAGACGATTTGCGCAACATCGGCGCTGACAAGGTGATCCTGCGGGGCGATAATTATATCGAAACCATGGGTCGAAACAGCGTGGATGTGGTGATTGATCTGGTGGGTGGGCCGCAATGGGGCGGGTTGCTGGAGGTGTTACTGCCCCATGGCCGCTACGGCGTTTCCGGTGCCATTGGCGGGCCGCTGGTCGAACTGGACATCAGGACGCTGTATCTGAAAGACCTGAGTTTCTTTGGCTGCACCGTGCTTGAACCCAACGTTTTTGCCAATCTCGTGACGTACATCAACGACGGTCAAATTGTGCCTTTGATCGCCGGAACCTACCCGATCCAGCAAATTGCAGAGGCCCAAGCCTCGTTTGGACGCAAAACCCACATCGGTAAAATTGTGCTGCAGGTGGATTGCACCTAACGCTTCTTTCGCCGAAACAGCCGCCGGTTCTTGGCCACAAACTCGCCGATTATCCCCGGTAGGCCACTG
>JAFLKA010000509.1 GCA_022712735.1 Marinosulfonomonas sp.
GCCTGCCCGGGGGGTTCAAACAGCGCATTGAAGAGACCCTGCAAGAGGTCGAACGCCCCTTTAAAGAGGTGCCCGAGGTCATGTTCCAGAACGAAGTGTTCAAAAAACGCACCATCGGGGTGGGCTATATTGACCCCGCCGTGTTTGAGCCTTTCGGCGTGACCGGTCCCAATGCCCGCGCTGGGGGGGTAGCCAAAGACGTGCGCAAAGACCAGCCTTATCTGGTGTATGACCAGCTCGAATTCGAGCCTGTCACCGCCACGGAATCCGATATGTTCGCCCGCTCCGATGTGCGCCGCCGCGATCTGCTGCTCTCGGTTGATCTGGTCCGCCAAATTCTGCGCAAAATGCCCAGCGATGGTCCGGTGATGACCAAGCTGCCCAATGTGCTGCACTGGAAAATACCGCGTGGTGAAACCTATTTGCGTGGCGAATGTTCACGCGGGGAATACGGCTATTACCTCGTCACCGATGGCAGCGGAAAACCCCGCCGGGTGAATGTGCGCGGCCCGTCCTACACCCACGCGATGGCGCTGCTCGAGCGTTTGATCGTCAATGTCAATATTTCGGATGTGGCTGGCCTGATGGTTTCGCTGCACACATATCCACCCGAGATCGAGAGGTAGAACATGGCTATTAATGATGTCCTTTCGCCGTTCAGAGGCTGGAAACACCTGTTCAACGATCCGGTGTCGATCAAAGACCCGATCAACCGCGAAGCGGCTGACCGTTATCGCGGCTTTCACCAGAATGAAATCAAGGACTGCATTGGTTGCGGCACTTGCGAGGATATATGCCAGAACGGTGCCATTGATATGCTGCCGGTTGAAGGAGTCGAAACCGTAGAGGGGGATTCCGGCCTACGCCCGCGCATTGATTATGGTCGCTGCTGCTGGTGCGCGCTCTGCGTGGATGTCTGCACGACCGGCTCGCTGACCATGTCCAACCTGTATCAGTGGGCCGATAGCGATGGCGACGCCTTTCGCTTTACCCCCGGTGTGGATGCCAAAGAATGGGATGGCGAAGTCCGTGGATACCGCCGCCCCGAAGGCTACAGCCTCACCCCGCACGAGCGGGCCGAAATGCGCGAAGCCGAGCCGGAGGCGCGGATCGAGAACTTTGAAGAAATCGCGGCGGGCTACAGCATCGAGGAAGCCATCATCGAGGCCGACCGCTGCGTCGAATGCGGCCTGTGTGTGGCCACTTGCCCAACCCATATGGCGGTGCCTGATTACATCGCGGCCATCCGCGATGGCGATTATGACGAAGGGCTGCGTATCCTTTATGACACCAACCCGTTCAGTCAGGTTTGTGGTCGGGTCTGCACCCATAAATGCGAAGACGTTTGCGCCACCGGCCATACCGGAGACCCGATCGCGATCCGCTGGCTCAAACGTCACATCACCGATCAGGTGCCCAACGAGCGCTATGCCGAGATCGTCGGCAAGCCCGGCCCCGCCACCGGCAAAAACGTGGCTATCATCGGGGCGGGTCCTGCGGGGCTGACCGCCGCGTTTGATCTCGCCAAAGCCGGCCACAAGGTGGTGGTGTTCGAATCCCGCAAACACCCCGGCGGCATGCTGCGCTACGGCATTCCCGAATACCGGCTACCTTACGATGTGCTCGATCACGAAATCGGGGTGATTGCTGGCTTGGGCGTGGATATTCGCTGCGATACTCGCATTGGTGCGGATATTTCCATGGACGACCTGAAGGCCGGTTATGACGCGGTGCTGCTGACCATTGGTCTGCACCTTGGCCGCTCGACCCGCATCCCGGGAACCGAAGCTAAAGGCGTCTTCAAAGCCGTGGACCTGTTGCGCGAAATCACCAATGGTGATCCCGTAAGGGTGCCCAAACAGGCGGTGGTGATTGGCGGCGGTAACGTGGCCATGGACATCGCCCGCTCACTGGCGCGACTGCAAAAGCAGAAATATGGCAAGGTGGATATGACCGTAACCGCGCTTGAAACCCTCGACCATTTTCTGGCCGATGCCGATGAAATCCGCGAATGCGGTGAGGAGGGGATCAACATTCTAGATGCCCGTGGCCCACAAGAGGTAATAGTGAGCAGGGGGAAGGTTACTGGCCTGCGCACATGGGCGGTCACCTCGATTTTTGATGACATAGGCCGATTTGCCCCGCATTATAACGAGGATGACGAATGCGTCCATCCGGCGGATATGGTGATTGAGGCCATCGGCCAAATGGCAGACGTCAGCCTGCTCGGTGAGCATCTGACCGAGGAGCTGGAGTGGAACCGGGGGCGCATGTTGATTGATGAGGCTGGCCGAACCTCGCTGCCTTGGCTCTGGGCTGGCGGCGACGCGGTTGCTGGGCCGGATGTGGTGCACGCCGTTGCGGATGGCCACCGGATGGCCGAAAGCATTGCTAAGGCTTTTGCAACTGTGGAGGGGGAATAATGCCGCATAGACCAGATGGTTACCACCAGATGAAAGACCTCACCAGCCTGCGCGAGGTGCTCGAACTTGCCACCAAATTCGAGATAACCGCGCGTGATTTTTATACCGATCTGGCCACCAAGGTCAGCAAAAATATGCGTTATCTGGTGGAGGAACTGGCCACCGAAGAACAGGAACATGTTGAGCTTTTTTCGGCTATGCTCAGACGCAAAGATTTGGCAGACACCCTTGATATCAAGGTCGAACGCCCAGCCAGTGATCGCAAGTTTTCTGATTGCGTGCACGCGCCTGACTTGGGCGAAAACCCGGATGACCAGACCGTGCTGCAATACGCCCTAAAGCGCGAACAGATCGCCATGGAACAATACCGGACGCTGGCCGAAGAGACCGAACCCGGTCCGCTGCATGACCTGTTCCAGTTTCTCGCCAATGAAGAAGCCGAGCACAAAAACGAGCTCGAAGTGCTTTATTACGAGATCGTCCACAGCGGTGGTGTTTAGGCTGGTTTCAAGGTTTTGTTACATTGCCTTTTCCTTTTGAGATTGGACGGATATTCCGGCAATGAAGATTGTTCAGGAAGCTAGGGGCTATTCAGCCATCATTGGCCAATCCGGCAAGCAAGGCTTCTTTAAACGTAAGCGCGAGTGCGTCGCCGCGGGTAGAGGTATAATTATGGTGCGTTCCCTATCAGGTCCAGTCGAGAACGATTTTACCTGACTTGCCGGCTTTCATGATGGCAAAGCCTTGCTCGAATTCATCAACCGGCAAGCGGTGGGTAATGATGCGGCTGATATCCAACCCGTCCTCCAACATGGCGATCATCTTGTACCAGGTCTCGAAAATCTCGCGGCCATAAACACCCTTGATCGTTAACGCCTTGAATACAATACGCGACCAGTTCACCAACGTCTTACCTGGAGGGATACCGAGCATGGCAATCTGTCCACCCATCACCATCGCTTCAACCATCTGGTCGAACGCGGCAGAGTTCCCCGACATTTCCATCCCGACATCGAAACCCTGTTTCATGCCGAGCCCATGGGTGACGTCTTTTAAGTCGGTGTTGGTTACATTCACCGGCACCACCTCGGTCACATTCGCCGCCAGATCAAGGCGTGCCTGATTTACATCGGTGATAACCACATGCCGCGCCCCGGCATGCTGCGCCACAGCAGCAGCCATAATGCCAATCGGGCCAGCGCCGGTGATCAGCACATCTTCGCCAATCAGGTTAAAAGACAGCGCCGTATGCACCGCATTGCCCAATGGGTCGAGAATGGCGCCGATCTCGTCGGGGATCGCGTCGGGCAGAGGGACCACATTGAAGGCAGGAAGCGCTAAGTATTCAGCAAAAGCCCCATCGACGTTCACACCTATGCCTTTGGTCTCGGGATCTAGATGAAATTTACCCGACCTGCTCTGGCGCGAATGTTTGCCGATCAGGTGGCCTTCACCGGTGCAACGCTGCCCGATGGAAAGGTCTTCCACATTGCGTCCGATCTCGACAATCTCGCCTGCGAATTCGTGACCCGTAATCAGCCCGACGGGGACAGTCTTTTGCGACCATTCATCCCAATTCCAGATATGGACATCGGTACCACAGATACCGGTCTTATGGACCTTGATCAGCACGTCGTTCGGTCCGATTTCGGGTATTGGGCGGGTCTCCATCCAAAGACCTTCTTGTGCTTTGGACTTCACCAACGCTTTCATTGTGTTCATGACAACACTCCTGTCTCCCGGCCGGCTTTTGCGAAAGCCTCCAGTGCAAAATCCAGTTCTTCTTTTGTCAGTGCCGCGTTCATCTGGGTGCGGATACGTGCCTGACCTTTCGGGACCACCGGAAAGAAGAACCCGGCAACATAGACACCTCGTTCATATAGCTTGCTCGCCATTTCCTGACTGAGCCGCGCGTCGCCCAGCATCACGGGAATAATCGGGTGTTCGCCCTCAAGCAGCTCAAAACCAAGGTCGGTCAGCCCTGCCCGCCAATAGGCTGCGTTCTCGAAAAGCCGTGTGCGCAACTCGTTACCCTCCTCAACCAGCCTGATTGCTTCAATGCCCGCAGCGACAATTGCAGGCGGCAGGGAGTTGGAGAACAGGTAAGGTCGAGCACGTTGCCGAAGCAGGTCGATCACCGCCTGAGGTCCGGCAATATAGCCACCAATCGCGCCACCAAGAGCCTTGCCCAACGTGCCGGTAAGGATATCGACATCAACCCCGTGATGCGCGGGCGTGCCTTGCCCCTTTGGGCCCATGAAGCCGGTGGCGTGGCAATCATCGACCATAACCATGGCGTCATATTCTTGTGCCAGACGGGTGATTTCGGGCAGGTTGGCAAGATACCCGTCCATTGAAAACACTCCATCCGTGGCGACCATGATAAAGCGGGCACCCGCAGCGCGAGCCTCTTTCAGCTTCGCCTCCAAATCTGCCATATCCGAGTTGGCATAGCGATATCGCTGCGCCTTGCACAACCGGATGCCGTCAATG
>JAFLKA010000460.1 GCA_022712735.1 Marinosulfonomonas sp.
GGCCTTGGTCTGTCCTTCTAATTTAGAAGAACAACCTATCTAAAAGAGAGCGGGCCTTCGGGTCCGCTCTTTTCTTTTGTGCAGGTTTCTGTTTGTTTGCCGTGAAAGCCAAGCGGAGCCACCCTATGTCATTGTCTGAAATCCAGAACCGAATTCATGCCGAAGAACGTCGTGTCGGACGCGAGGTGGGCTCAACCCGTCTGATTGCGGTGTCAAAGGTGCAACCGAATGAGCGCGTGGCGGAAGTGTTAGCGCAGGGGCATCGGCTGTTCGGCGAGAACAAGGTGCAAGAAGCGGCGGGCAAGTGGCCTGCGTTTCGCGCACAATATGATGATGTCGAGGTTCATCTACTGGGCCCGCTACAAACCAACAAGGCACGCCAAGCGATGGGGTTGTTCGAGGCGATCCATTCGCTGGACCGGCCCAAACTGGCGAAGGTTCTGGCAAGGCTGGCGCAGGAACTGGGCCATTGCCCCGATTTGTTTATTCAGGTGAATACGGGCGAAGAGGAGCAGAAGGCGGGGGTTATGCCTGCGGCGGCGGACGGGTTTATTGCCGAGTGCCGTGATCTGGACCTGCCCATCGTTGGGCTAATGTGCATCCCGCCCGAAGGTGAAGAACCCAGCCTGCATTTTGCATTGCTGCGCAAGATAGCGGAGCGCAACGGCATTACCGGCCTGTCGATGGGGATGAGCAGTGATTTCGAGCGGGCCGTGGCGATGGGGGCCAGCCATGTGCGGGTCGGGTCTGCCATATTCGGGGCGCGGGATTACGGCTGATTGGGCACGATCAGGCGGGTGCCGATGGTGATGCGCTGGATGATCCACAACAGGTTTTGCCGTGAAAAGGCAATGCAGCCCTCGGTTGGGTGATGCGGTTTACGCCAGATGTGCAGGAATATGGCTGACCCTTTGCGCGGGGCGGCAACGGGCCAGTTCCAGTCGGTGATCAGCACCATATCGTATAAAGGGTCAGCGCGGCGCATGCTCTCATGGCTGAACGGATGCGGTGTGCGCACCAGATGGTTATAGGCGGGGTCAGTCACATCATCCGACCACAGATCACCCGGCAGGATTGGCGTGGCCCAGTCCACGGGGCGCTGCATCCGGTCGGGGCGATAGTAGAGCCCCATGATCCGGTGATTGCCCGCAGGGGTGGCGCTGTCGCCCTCGTGTTTATCCATGCTGACACCGCCGCGCCCGATAGAACAAGGGATCAAACGGTTCATGAAACGGATGCCTTGTCTGGTCAGGACCAGATCGGCAGGGGTCATAACAGGTGGCCCGATTTGGTGGCTTTGGTTTTCAGATAGTCCGCGTTATGGGCCGTATGGCCCACCTTGAGCGGTACGCGTTCGGTGACTTTGATGCCCTCGGCCTGCATCATTTCAACCTTTTTCGGGTTGTTGGTCAGCAGGCGAACCTGCGAAAAACCCATCTGTTTCAGGATGTCGGCACCGATACGAAAATCGCGCTCGTCATCCTCGAACCCCAGCCGGTGATTGGCCTCGACCGTGTCAAACCCCTGATCTTGCAGGGAATATGCACGCATTTTGTTGGCCAGCCCAATGCCGCGCCCTTCCTGATTAAGGTAAAGCAGAATGCCTGTGCCCTCATCCCCCATCTGCGCCAATGAGGCACGCAGTTGCGGGCCGCAGTCGCATTTCAACGAGCCGAGCAGGTCGCCGGTAAAGCAGGCCGAGTGCAGCCGCGTTAGAACCGGCTGGCTGCGGTCAGGTTGGCCGATTTCAACGGCGTAATGTTCCTCGCCGCCATCATCGGGGCGGAAAATATGCAGCCGCCCCGCGTCAGAAACCGACAGGGGCAGGCGGGCGCTGACCACGGGGGCAAGCGGGCTGTTGGTGGTCAGGGTGTCGCGGGCTGCATCCAGATCAATGGCGGTCAGGCTGTTCTGGGCTGCAAAAGCAGGCCCGTTCGGGATGTCCAACACCAGTGCTGCGGGCAATAAGCGGGCGGCTTTGGTTAACGCGATAGCAGCGCGGTGCAGGTCTGCGGCCCCATCACGTTGCACCTGAAACGGGCCTTTCATTGGCATGTCCAGATCATCTGCCGGATCGGTAACCGCGTGGACCCACTGCAATGTTGCGCCAGTTGGCATGACAATCCGCGCCACATCACCATCATAGGCGCGGGCCTTTAGGGTTTGGCTGCGCCGGGCGGTGATTGCCAGAATGGCGGGGCTGTCCAGCGCCTGAACCTGCGTCAGGCGGGCTGCTGACAGGGTCTCGGCGGCCAATACCAGCGCTGCATTTCCGCCCTGATAAAACACCACGGGCACCCCCATGCGCACATCGGCACGGGCACGGGCCAGCAGTTCTGTCATGTCGGGGCGCAAATTCATCACCAGTCCTTGTTACAGTAAGTTACCGATCATGTAGCGATTATTGCCGAAATGTGAAACATATTGCGTTTCTTTGACACGGATGCGTGAGAATGGACACGGATGCGTGAGAAACGACCCACAGCTATTGCCGTTTGAGCCATTCAGGAACAATTGTAGTGCAAGCGAATGCGCAAAAGGAGCCAACAGATGAGCAACAACGTTAAGAAAATCCTTCTGGTCGATGATGACGACGACCTGCGCGAGGCATTATCCGAGCAATTGGTAATGACCGAAGACTTTGATGTATTTGAGGCCGATGATGGCGCAAGTGCGATGATCAAGGCCAAAGAAGCGCTGTATGATCTGGTGATCCTGGATGTGGGTCTGCCGGATACCGATGGGCGCGAATTGTGCCGTTTGATGCGCAAACAGGGGGTGAAATGCCCGGTGTTGATGCTGACGGGGCATG
>JAFLKA010000079.1 GCA_022712735.1 Marinosulfonomonas sp.
CGGCTGCGGCCATCTATGGTTCCCTGCCGCTGGTCCTGATTGCTTTGCTTGGAAACACTTTCTGATTTCGAGGAGTTGATTCGTCATGATGTGGATTCATCCGTTTATTCAGTCTTTGGCAATGATTCTGGCCGTATGGACCCTGTATATGGGCATCCAGCGTTTCCGGTTCCAGCACATGAAAGTCAAGATCGTGTTCAACTGGAAGCTCCACGTCCTGCTCGGCAAAACCGTGCACTGTCTCTGGCTGGTCGGCTTTGCACTCGGCCTGTACATGGCATGGTCGGTCTGGGGTTCCATAGACCTGACAGGCGGTCATTTCCTGATCGGAACCGTCATGGTTCCGTTCATCCTGATTGGCCTCGGCACCGGGCTTCTCCTTGAAAAGCCCAAGGGGAAACAGCTCAAGCTGGCCCTGCTCCATGGCGGTTGCAACACTCTTCTTTTCTTTCTGGCCAGCTATCAGGCATGGTCGGCCATCGAGGTGATCGAGCTGTTTTTGCTTGATTAGGCGAAGCCTATAACTCCACCTGCATTCCGATCTCGATAACCTGCTTCGGTGGTATCCTGAAATACATCGGCGGGCTCATGGAGCTGCGTGACATGAAGGAATAGAACGTCTTCCAGAATCGTGGGCGGGTGTGAGTGATAAGGGTTTCCCGACCAAGATAGAAGACCGTGCTCTCGGCGTGGGCGGTTATGCCAAGCGATATTAATTTTCGCATTTCAAGCTGGATATCCGGCGATTCCGCAAATCCGTACCGGGCAATTACCCGGTTGATCCCGTTTTCCAGCACCTTGATTACCAAGCGTTGATCGCTATGTATGTGCGGCACCGGCTCGGTGATGATGGAGAACAGGATGACGTTTTTGCTCAGGGTGCCTGTCAGCTTGAGGAAATGGAGCAGAATCGGCGGCGTGTCACGGGGTGAGAGGGCGAGGAACACGGCTGTCCCCGGAGTGCGGATGATATTTCTTTTCTCCATCAGCTCGGCCAGCTCTTCAAGCGGAATGCTGAGTTCCTTTATCTGCTGCCAGGTTGCGGCCCGGCCCTTGGCCCAGACCATCATGGCCAGACAGATGATGCCAGCCACGGTCAGGGGAATCCAGCCGCCGCCATCAAGCTTGGCAAGGTTTGCTCCAAAGAACCCGAAATCGAAAATCAGGAAGAACAGGCAGAGCGGTATGGCTGTTGCCAGCGACCATTTGCGTACTTTCCGCAGATACTCGAAGTACAGGAAGGTGGTGATGCACATGGTGGAGGTGATGGCGATGCCGTATGCCCCGGCCAGATTGTCCGAGGTTTTAAATCCCACCACCAGCAGGATGCAGATAATCGCCATGAGCCAGTTTGCCATGGGGCAATATATCTGGCCCTCGGATTCATTGGAGGTGTGGAGGATATGCACGCGAGGCAGATAGCCAAGCTGGATGGCTTGGCGGGTCAGCGAAAAGACCCCTGATATGACCGCCTGGGATGCAATGATTGTTGCGCAGGTGGAAAGAGCCACCATCGGGATGAGCAGCTCTCGCGGAGCCATGCTGTAGAAAGGCGAAGCCGCTGCCGCCGGATCGGACAACAGGAGTGCGCCCTGTCCGAAATAATTGATGAGCAGGGCGGGCATGGCAAACGCATACCACGCAAGTTGGATCGGTTTTCGCCCGAAATGGCCCATGTCCGCGTACAGGGCTTCACCACCGGTGATACAAAGCACTACCGCGCCGAGTACGATGGTCGCTTCCTGCCCGTTGTGGCTGAAAAATTGTATGGCAAAAATCGGGTTCAGGGCTGCCAGCACGCCGGGATTGTCAATGATATGCATGGCCCCAAGCACACCTAACACCAGGAACCAGACCAGCATGACCGGCCCGAAAATCCGGCCTATCCGGCTTGTGCCAAACCGCTGGACACAGAAAAGTCCGGTCAGCACCAGACAGGTCAGCGGGACCACATACGGGGTTGCCGTAGTGGTGACCACAGACAGTCCTTCAAGGGCGGAAAGCACTGAAATGGCCGGGGTTATGAATCCGTCACCATAGAGCAGGGCCGCGCCGAACAGGGCGGCGACCACGACCCATTTTCTTTTTGCTCTCCATTTTTCCGGCAGAAGTGAAAACAGGGCCACGACCCCGCCTTCGCCCCGGTTGTCCGCACGCATGATGAAGGTGACGTATTTGAGGCTGATAACCACGGTCAATGACCAGAAAATGAGCGAGAGTACGCCAAAGACATTCAGCTCGGTCACGGGTACGGCGTGGAATCCGCTGAAGCACGCCTTGAGAGCATAGAGCGGGCTGGTGCCGATGTCGCCAAAGACGATGCCGAGTGCAGCCAATGCCAGAGTCGGGGTTCTGATCGAGTCGTTTTTCGTGGTTGTCATAGGCAACGTCCACTTCCTTCTTTCTTTTTCAAAAAATCACAAGGATTAATTTTTCGTCAAGAACTCAAAAGAGAAACAAGGTCTGACCAAAGAAGCTATTTGCCGAACACCACCTCTGGGAACCATGTTGCCATGGCCGGGAAAGCCACGACCAAGCCCAGGCCGATGAGTTGGAGTATGACAAATGGCATGATGCCCTTATAGATATGGCCCGTTTTGACCTCCGGTGGGGCCACCCCCTTCAGGTAAAAGAGCGAGAACCCGAATGGCGGGGTCATGAACGAGGTCTGGAGGTTCACCGCGAACAGGATGGCAAACCAGAGCGGGTCGAAACCGAAATCGGCCATGATCGGGGCGAGTACCGGGATATGAATGAAGGTGATCTCGATGAAATCCAGGAAGAATCCGATGATGAAGATGATGCCCATGACGATGAGCATGACCGTCCACTTACCAAAGGCGAGATGGGTGATGTATTCGCGAATGACCTGATCGCCACCCAGCCCTCTGAAGACCAGGCCGAATGCACTTGCGCCCACCAGGATGATGAACACCATGCAAGTCAGAACCGTGGTGGTCATCATGGTCTG
>JAFLKA010000226.1 GCA_022712735.1 Marinosulfonomonas sp.
GTGATGATCAAAACCAGCCCTCAAACCTTGCGTGATCGTCTTATGCTTCGCTGGCAAAATATGGGCATTGAACCCACTGAGGCCCGGCGCAAGGTTGAGGAGAATGATTTGCCCAATGGCGATTTTGTAATGAAAAACAGCTTGGCAACCGATTTCACGATCAAAACCTAAGGGGCGCAACGCTTCTTGTGGTTACGATGGGCCAGAACTCCCTTGTAAAATGGCGCTATTTGGCCCCATAGGCGCTAACGTCAGGCACGATAATGATAACGCCCCGCCTCCCTGCTAAGGGAGCAGGCGAGGCATCGTCTCAAGGGTCCGAATCCCTTCGTCTCCCGTTTAGCTAAGTGCCTGAAACTCAACGCGCCTATTTTCGCCTGCTTTGGGGTCATCACTATTGTGTAAAAACCGTTCCCCCAATCCGATAGCTTCAAGACGGGACGCCTCCATGCCGCATTCATCAATGAAATAGCGTTTCACCTCTTCTGCACGCAGCAAGGACAGGGTTTCGTTATAGGTTTCAGTGCCGGATGTATCTGTATGCCCTGCAATCCTGAACAGATTGATATCGCTTGGTTTCATTGCGGCGCAAAGCTGTTCCAGTTTGGGTTTTTGCGTCGCTGAAAGCACAGCTGAATCAAATTCGAACTCCACTCGAACATTGACCTGAAGCTCTGGCTCCAGCTTTCCGAACATAATGGGTGTCACCAACGCTTCGGGCGGAGAGGTAGACGGACTTGTGTCTATTGTTGCTGTAATGGTTGTGCCGCTATCATCCACAGGCGGGTTTGTAACTGTTGGAGCCACGGTTGTTACTGCTATGGTTGGCTCTGTTGTCAGATCTTCGACGGTAACCATCGTTAGTCCACGGGTCTTTAACCCACCGGTTGATTTTACTTCGTGAAAAGCATCGCGTTGTGCCGTAAACAGGGATAGCAGCTCTTCGGTTGTATAGGTTTGTGCCGTCCCGGAAAGGGGAACAACAACAAGGCTTGCACAAAGTGCAAATGCATTTAATGTCCGCATGAAAACCACCGTTAAAAAAGAATTAATATATAAGCCATTCTACGTTATTATTAAGTTCTAATCAATGCAGTCAATTTTTTGGATTCGTTATGAACATTATATTTTACCTGTTTAGGGGGGGCCGCTCTCTGGTTATTGCGCGCTGATGGGCGCGCCGGTCACACGCGTTCCTATGGAAATACGCCAACTTCCGGTTGCTGTTGGGGCGGGGCTGACAAACCGCGGGATTGTTCGGGAAAACAACGAGGATTCAATCCTGACCGATCCGGCGGGTGTGTTATGGTCTGTTGCTGATGGCATGGGCGGCTATGGCAATGGCGATGTTGCTTCCGATATTGTAATGGATTATCTGGCGGCTGTTGAGGATGTGGGAGAGCCGGCGCAATTGCTGGAAAATGCTTTGGTGCTGGCCAATGACATGGTCCGCGAAATCGGCCGGAAAAATAATCTGGGCACTTTGGGGGCGACTGTTGTTACCCTATTGATCCAGAATGCCGTGGGCTACATTGCCTGGGCTGGTGATAGCCGCGCCTATTTGATGCGATCGGGCAGTTTGCGCCTGTTGACTCGCGACCATACCGTTGTGCAGGAACTGGTCGAAAGCGGGGCGCTGCGTGCAAAAGACGCCGAACATCACCCGGAAAGCCATGTGGTAACACGCGCCGTGGGCGGGGCAGATGAGCTGGAAGTTGATCATGTGACCGTGCCGCTGATCGTTGGGGACCGATTGCTATTATGCAGCGACGGGTTGACGGCTTGTGTCTATGATCAGACCATTTCCCGCTGCATGATCGAGGAGCAAACACCGCTCGGCGTTTGTGAGGCCCTGGTCAGTGAGGCCCTGCGAAACGGGGCCCCCGACAATGTTTCGGTCATTTCGGTTTTCATTCAGGAGGCATGATAGAGCATGGCACCCGGGCAGCTGATCAGCGCTATCATTATTGCCATTGGTCTGGTGGTGGCCGCGATCGCATTTTCAATCGTTGGCGCATTGCTGCAAACCGCAGATGGCGGTGCCGATTTGCGCCTACAGCGGTTAGAGCAGGAAATGGCCGCTGTTCAGGCATCTTCAAATCGCTATGAAAGCGAACTCAGTCAGGCGCGTGCCGATCTTGTGCGCCTGCGCGAAGATATGTCCCTGTTGGCAAACCGGACAGCGGCACCCGTTGCTCGTTCGGGGGATGTCAGTACCGACGGGTTAAATAGCGACACGATTATTGACGAACGAAGCGAAACTGAAGACCTGACTGAAACGATGCGTTTGGCCAAAGCCCGTTTTAACAAAGGCATATCGCAACCCAACAACCGGGTAATGAAGGAGCTGCTGTCAAATCCACGCAGCAGTTACAGCACCGAATGCCAGTCGGTTACCAACCCTCACCTGAAATCACTGTTGCAAACGGCCTCGGTCGGTAATTTCAGGGTCACAATGATCAAGCCCGCGATAGAATCGCTTGAGCGGATCATGGCCCGCCTAAAAGAGAGCGACCCCGATATCTACGAAAAGGTTGGCACGGCGGGGGCACTGTGCGTGCGGTTGATCCGCGGTTCGCGCTCATCGGTATCAAACCACAGCTGGGGCACAGCGATTGACATCAAACTACAGGGCGAACTGGATCGCTTTGCCGATGGTGGCACCCAGTTTGGCCTGCTTATTCTGGCCGAGTATTTCAATGATGAGGGCTGGTATTGGGGCGCCACCTACAGTCGCGAGGATTCGATGCATTTTGAGATCGGCGTCGAAACCTTGCGTCGTTGGGCAGAAGAGGGGCGTCTATAGGCAATGCAGCACGGCCAAAATGCACCGTTGGCAAGCCCAGATCCGAACCGGTTTCCCCGGTTGGCGAAACCGGTTTTGCAGTTTGTTGACCAACTGGGGACATTGTCGGCTAACAATGATGAGGCCCATCTGGTTGCCACGGCAGCGACGTTGCTACAAGAGTTTGGCAAATCCGCGTTGCGCGATGGTGCTGTGCCAAATTCGGTGCCGCCAGCAAGGTTTGCCTTGGCGGTACTGATCGATCAGGTAGCACGTAGCGACAAAAAGATAGCGATGAAACCCTGGGCCGCAGGTGCGCACCGTTTGTTATTTGATGGGCGGGACATGTCTGTTGCGTCGGTGCGCGAGTTTCATCACACCGCATTGAAAGCAGGCGATGAATACCGTGATTTGGCCGAGTATTTGGCCGGGTTGCTGGACCGGCTAGAGCAAAGCCGCACACATAGATACAAACGGGGGAATCCCCGCTGGGTGCTGCGGGCCGGACTAGCTGTTGCTGTGCTTATCGTCGGGCTGGTGGGGTATGCCTTGTTTTTGGACTACCGCTATAATGCGCGGCTGTATCAGGCTTTTCGGCAAGACGCTTTGGCAACGGGGCTGGATCTGGTCCATACAGGTAATGACCTTGCTTTGCGTCTGGATGATTTGAAAACGGCAGCAGAACGAACCGTTCTTGCGGCGCGTCGGGCACCGCTAGGACAATGGTCGAGACCTCTGGGGTTTAACGCAGGGGTTCGGGCCTTAACGGATTATCAGACTGAAATTGACAAGGCGGTGCCATTGGCGTTGGCAGGGGCGGTAAATGCCGCAATATCGGTTGAAGGTGAAAATCTGGCCGCCTACGACACGTTGCGCGCATGGTCCGTCTTAAGTGGGCAATCGGACTGGAGTGCAGCCTATCTTACTGGATGGGTGCAGGCGCGGCGTGAACTGCTGCCAGAATATCGGAATTTTGCCACCCACGCTGCGCGATTGTCAGGTGCAACGACGGGATTACCGCAACCTGATCCGCAACTGATGGAGCAGGCTCGTGAGTTTGCAGCCGAGGCTGTCGAATATGATCGTGCTTATTTGGAATTACTGCGCTCGGAACAGGTACAGACGTTACCTGCTTGGCAACCAGATCAGGCAATCACGAGGATCGGCGAGATTATGCAGCGCCGTTCAGGCATTGTGATAGATGCGCCTGTGTCCGGCATATTCACCGCAAAGGGGTGGACGTATGCGCGTGATATTGGTGCCGGAACCGCAGTTCAAAAAGCCCGCCAAGAGGCGGCTAAACTGTTTGATAAACCGCTGCCCCAACTGAATGACGCACCGGATAAGGTTCTGGACCAACTGCAGCGCGCTTCGCTTGAACAATGGAAGGCTTGGCTGGCAGATTTGCGTGTGCGCCCATTCACCGACAGTGAAAGCGCGGTATTGATCTCGGGTCGCTTATCAGCAGCGGATTCGCCACTAACACATTTGTTGAATGAAATCTGGATACAGGCGGGCGGCACAGACCGTCGGCGCAGCCATAACCAGCAGATTCGTCTGGCAACCGAATTCGGCCCGATGATCCAATATGTCGAACAGGGTAAGATGAAGCAGATTGCCGGGCTGTTCGGAGCGTTGAATGTGGCATTGGGTGCGGCTGATGTAGGTGAAGAAACGGGCATGCAGCGGCTGATGAGCATCCGTGACCGGGCAAATTCAGTGTCAGCCTTACGACAAGCACCGCCAATTGTGGTGCAGATTGTCGAAGACGTTTTGGCGCAAACAAGTGCTGCACATTCTGATCTGTTGTCCAATCCGATCACAGGCTATTGGCAGAACAACATTTTCCCTCAATGTGGTCGCGTGGCCAATGGCCGGTTTCCCTTTGCGGACGGGGCCGATAGTGATCTGGGCGAATTTGCGGCACTCCTTGGTCCCGATGGTTTGATCGCCCGGTTTTTCCGTAGCCAGCTAGAGCCGCTTATGGACACTCAAAGCAGTCCGTGGCGCTGGAAACCAGAGGCGAGATTCGCTGGACTTACGCCCGAGTCAGCCGTGTTTTTCCAGCGCGCACTCGCCATTACTGATGCCTATTTTGATGACAACGGGCAACTTTCCGCCCCCCTGCAATTGGCGACGCTGGCTGAACGGGGACAGGCTTTTATCAGGGTCGGCGGCAGGGAAGTGCCGCTTCGGGCAACATCTGATCCGGAAACGATATTCTGGCCCGGACCGCAACCTGAAACCGGTGTGGTGGTGAATTTCAAGGTCGGGAACGAGGTTGCAACCCTGCAAAAGAACGGCCCATGGGGTTTACTACGCCTATTGGATGAAGTGCATCTGCGCAAACGCGATGAGGGGCGTCGGTTCTTGGTGGACTTACGTGCGAGCGGCGGCCGTGTTTTTGTTGAAATGAAGTTTCAAAAGGCGGCCAACCCTGTGTCAGGGCGCTCTCTCCTGAAAGGGTTTTCCTGTCCGGCGACATTATGAAGCGCATTTGCCGGGGCCGCGCACAGTTTATCTCCCGCCGTCGGTGAAATTACGCTATACTGGGTGAATATTATTTTACCTATATCGTTTTGAGAAGACTTAGTAATATGGAGGTCAAACATGTTTGAAGACCGAGAGATTAGTATCAAAACCCCGTTGGGCCCAGAAGACCTTATGTTCAGCAGCATGTCTGGCTACGACGAAATCAGTGGTTGCTTTCGCTTTGAGCTGGAAATGGCCAGTACAGACTTGGAAATCAAAGCAGAAGATTTGTTGGGCGAGCCGATCACCGTAAAAATTGGCAAAGATGACGGCGTACGGTTTTTCCACGCCTATGTGTCCGAATTCGGCCTGAAAGAAATTCGTGATGGGTATGCTTATTACGTGGCAGTTCTTCGGCCGTGGTTGTGGTTTTTGTCCACCACCCATGACAATCGGATATTCCAGAAAATGAGTACCGTTGAAATCGTCGAAGAGGTGCTGAACGAATGTAGCAAAGTCAAATTTGAAAAACGCCTACAGGAATCCTACAAGCCACGAGAATATTGTGTGCAATACGGCGAGAGCAATCTGGACTTTGTTCAACGGCTGCTGGAGCACGAAGGGATTTACTACTTTTTTGAGTATGCCGATGGCGAGCATATGATGATTCTGACTGATGCAAATGCAAAGTTGAAAACCGTTTCTGATTTTGAGGAAGTCGAGTACCAGCCAGACGTGCTTTTGTCATTTCTTGACGGGGATTTTATTCTGGGCTGGGAGCCGAAATCCACCGTGGTGCCGGGCACATATGTCCAGACCGATTATGATTTCACCAAGCCGAGCGCAGACTTGATGGCTAAATCGGAAAACACGCTGGGTCATAGTCAGGATGATGGTAAAGTGTATCATTATCCGGGCAATTATCTGGAACTGGATCCGGGTGATGCACTGACCGCTGTCAGATTGGAAACTGTGCAAGCCCAGTCACGTAGCGTGAAGGCCAAAGGGACCGTGCGAGGTATATGGTCTGGTGCCAAATTCAAATTCACCAATTTCCCGCGTGAGACCGAGAATGATGAATATGTAGTTCTGCGCTCTGATTACCTGATGTGGGATGATCAGTATCGCAGTGGCATGGACCGTGATGGGGCAGGATACGAGGTGACACTGGCGTTGGCGCCAACGTCGATTCCCTATCGCCCATCACTGCGCACCCCTGTTCCGGTGATGCGCGGCCCGCAAACCGCTACCGTGGTTGGCCCCAGCGGCGAAGAAATTTATACGGACAAGTATTCCCGTGTAAAAGTCCAGTTTCACTGGGATCGTCTGGGCAAAGACGACGAAAACTCTTCTTGTTTTGTGCGGGTCAGTTCTGTTTGGGCCGGATCGGGTTGGGGTTTTATCCAGATACCGCGGATCGGCCAAGAAGTGATTGTCGATTTTCTAGAGGGCGACCCTGACGCCCCTCTGATCACCGGGCGGGTATATAACGCATCACAAATGCCGCCCTATGGATTGCCCGACAATGCGACACAATCAGGTTGGAAATCAAACTCCTCGCCAGGTGGCGGCGGATTTAATGAAATGCGGTTCGAGGACAAAAAGGGCGAGGAAGAAGTCTACTTTCAGGCCGAAAAAGACCACAACGAGTTGGTCAAAAATAATGAGAGCCGCACGATTGGCCACAATTTTAAAGAGGATGTCGGCAATGACGCAACCCAGTCGATTGGGCATGACCGGACGGAATCTGTGGTCAACGACAAGGCGGTTGATGTTGGCAATAATCGCACGGTTAGTATCGGGGTGGATGATACAGAAACCGTTGGCAGCAACCGTTCGCTGACCGTTGGCGCGAATGAAAAGATCGCGGTAGGCAGCAACTCTTCTGAAAGTATCGGGCTGAACCATTCTCAAACCGTTGGAGCTGTGCAAACGGTTACAGTCGCGGCCGCCCGTGTCGACAGCGTTGGGGCTGGCGAGTCGCGAAATGTTGGGGCTGCCCAGAAAAATGTCATCGGCGGGACACGCAGCGTAACCGTTCAAAAAGCGCAAACCCATACGATCAATGCCGAAGATACATGGGCGATCTCCAAGGACCAAACGGTCACGGTTGGCGGCAACCATTCACTTACTATCAGTAAAGACCAAACAATTACTCTGACCGGCAATCAATCATGGACCAACGAAGGCGGGCGGCTGATTAAGGTCGGCAAAGGCCAAACCCACGATGTGGCAGAAGATGTATGGATCAAAGCTGGCAAGGCGATGATGCTGGAAGCTGCCGATAGTATTGTTTTGAAGTGTGGAAGTGCGTCAATTTCGATGAAAAAAGATGGCACAATCAATATCGAAGGCAAAGATATTACGATCAAAGCAAGTGGCAAGATCAACGGCAAAGCCTCGGGCGAGATGACTTTGAAAGGGAGTAAAGTCAATATCAACTAGCAGCCTGGAAAAGCCTGTCCAACGCTTGTGTAAATCCGTAATCGGATATCGGGATCAACTCGGATTCGAGGTGCCAGATTGCATCACCAGCGGTTTCGGTATTTGGCACTAGTTCCGTTTCTTTGATCTTTGCCAGTGCTTGTATAACGTCATCCGCCAACATCGGCTTTGCAATCGCATCGCGGGCAAGGTCAAGGACCGAATTGCACCAGCCATCGGCACTTTCCCGATCCGGCGCAACAGAGGCAATCCGGCATATCGCAAAGGGAAACTTTCGATCAGGTTTGTCGGCACTGGGCAAAACCAGCAGAATTAGCCAATGCTTCTTCCATTTGACCACGGCGCGAATGCCGCTCGTCGGCCATGCGTCAGCCGTATCGCAGCGCGCAGCCAACCCGTGGGTTAGCCACTGATCAAGGAACGGCCTCACCCCCTGCTGTAGCCCACGAGCAACGAAATCACCGGTCGAGGGTAGTTTGCCGAAAAAACCTGCGCTGGCTATGTTCAGAACCGGTCGGGGCATCTGAAAGCTCCGAACATGGACAGGTCGAACGGGTTATCGACACTGTTGGCACGCAAATCGAACTGGGCGCGGTAAGGCCCTTTGGAGAGGGTTAGCTTGAACAGTTCCGGCAGTTGGGTGCGCTTGAGGTTGCCAGCACGGATCATCCGTAGCCATGCCCACGCACCGGTTTGCGAGGTAATGATTTCACCTGAACCATCTACAGGCGAGAACGTCATCGAAATCAGGTTCGTGCCGTCCGGCCCTGGCCATGTCATAGGCTCCGGTCGTGCTGCCGAATTGAAATAGGAAAGCGTTTGACCATCAACATTCAACGTGACCCGCGATGCGTTTGGCGACAGGTCTTTTGGCTCCAGCGTAAAGGCCATAATCGGGCCAGCCCCGCCCGGGAATAACCCGTCGCGGATAGAGCGTGCCTTCTGGAACGGTTTCAGACGTTCCGTTGGCAGGTTGAAATCGGCCCGCCATTGCCAAGGTCGCGCGGTGGTGTCGACATAGGGCAGCAAGTGTTCGTTGGTAAAAGTGTCGATCAGGCCGCCAGGGCCAAACAGACGGGCAAAATCGGCGATGTTTACATCAATCCGGCTGGCTTGATCAAACGGGTAGCGGCCAGTGGTGGCTGCCGTGCAAAACGGCAGGACATCTGCGCGCCAGCGGGCGTTAAGCTGGGCAAGCACGGCCTCACGCGTTAGCGCAATGGTGTCGCCAGCGATGCCGGTGATCCAGTCGTCAATCGGATCGGGCAACGACGCGGCCTCGTTGGCGATGGCCCCGATGAGTTGCGGTAGCCCACCGCGTGCCAACAGCGCCGCCTCTGGATCGGGGCTGGCGGCGACGGTTTGTAATTCATTTGACAAGGCAGTCAGCGCGGCGACAGCATCGTCCAGTAGAGGTGGCACGCCATCGACCTCTTCGACTGTGCCACGCAAGGGGGCAAAGTGATCAGCAACAGTCGCACCCGCTATGATGTCAGCGGTGGATGACCCGCTGCCAGAATTGGCAATCCGTGACCCTTGGGCGGCGAGCTTTCCAAGCCGACCCAAACGCGCCTGAGCGGCCTTAAGCACCCCTTTAGGAACCGCTGCTTCACCTTCTTCATCAACGTGGGTTAGGTTGGTTTCGGTTACAACCGCCAGCAATAATCGTTTTAGCGCGCTGTCAGCGCTGGAAAGATCCTTTAGATTGGCGCGGGCTTGTGCCAGATCACCAATCGGTGTCAGACGGACATCACGCAAGAACCCATCCCACTGGGCAATGAAATCTTCATAGTACAGCTTTAGAATATCCTGCTCCAGCGTTGCGGTTGAGGTGTCCGAACTTTCGGTGCACCCGCCAGTAAAGACAGCGCGGTCCAGTGCGGCCTGTGCTGCAATCTCCGGCACAAGCGGCAGAACCGTTTGATGGAACCCCTCGAAGGTAAACGC
>JAFLKA010000080.1 GCA_022712735.1 Marinosulfonomonas sp.
CTGGCCGCTGAATATGCCGAGGCAGGATCGGTGCCGTTTCAATACGATACCAAAACCGGCGTGCGCATCATCCCCGGCCTTGTTTCCCTCCCCGAAAGCGCGCTGGATGATCCCGAAGAGGCGCTGTTCTGGGCGAACAAATCCATGGTTCCGGCCATAAAAGCCGCGGCCAAACGTGCCAAATCCAAGTAATTATCGCTTCCACTTGCCGCACATCGTGCACCTACCCTTGCCTTGGCCCCACAATTGCGGGCATGTTTCCCCAACCAACAAAGGGAATACATCATGCGTAAAAAACTAGCCGCCGGAAACTGGAAGATGAACGGCACCCTTGGCTCGATGCTGGAAATCGATGCCTTGACCGAAAAACACCCGGATCCAAAATGCGATGTGCTGATCTGCCCACCCGCCACGCTTGTGGCCGCGATGGCCGCCAGCATTGACGGCGGGGCGATCAAAACCGGCGGGCAGGATTGCCACGCCAACACATCCGGCGCCCACACCGGCGATGTCTCGGCTGAAATGCTGAAGGATGCCGGTGCCAGCTACGTTCTGGCCGGCCATTCCGAGCGCCGTCAGGACCATGATGAGAGCGACGAGGATGTACGCAACAAGGCCAAAGCCGCCATCGCCGCAGGGCTGATCGTTGTCGTGTGTTGCGGTGAATCCGATGCCGAACGCGAAGCAGAAAACACGCTTGGGATTATCTCGGGGCAGTTGGCTGGCTCCATCCCTGACAACGTCACCGGCGAAAACCTTGTGGTGGCCTATGAGCCGATCTGGGCCATCGGCACCGGCAAGGTTCCAACGTTGGAACAGATCGGCGAAGTGCATGATTTCATCCGCACCAATCTGGAAAACCGCTTTGGCGAAGGCATCGGCAACGCCGTGCGCCTGCTTTATGGCGGTTCGGTCAAACCAAGCAACGCCGACGAGATATTTGCGGTGCCCAATGTGGACGGCGCACTGGTTGGTGGTGCGTCGCTTAAAGCGGATGATTTCAGCGGTATCATTACGGCGCTGGAAAACAGTTAATCCCAATCAAAAATAGTTGTTTTGACGTGGGGAGTATCTGCGTCAAAACAGTTCCACTATTCCGGAATAGTGGAACTGTTCATATCAGCGATAATCCCTGCGAAAACAACAGCTTTCGCCGAATTACTCTGGCCATAAACGCACCTAATTCGTCATAATTTCCGGCCCCATCACCGCATTCGGCAACACCGTCGAAAGCCACGGAATGTAGGTGATCATAATCAAGAACACGAACAATACGGCGAGGAACGGCAGCGATGCCTTGACCACCCGCATCATCGACATTCCGGCCACCCCCGAGGTCACAAACAGGTTCAACCCAACCGGCGGGGTGATCATGCCGATTTCCATATTCACCACCATGATGATGCCCAGATGGATCGGGTCGATCCCCAGTTGCATGGCAATCGGAAACACCAGCGGGGCGACGATCACTAACAGGCCGGATGGCTCCATAAATTGGCCACCGACCAGCAGGATCACATTGACAATCACCAAGAACATGATCGGGCCAAAGCCCGCCGACAGCATCGCGTTGGCCACCTGCTGTGGGATTTGCTCATCCGTCAGAACGTGCTTCAGGATCAGCGCCGTGGCGATTACGAACATCAAGGTGATGGTCAGCTTGCCCGCGTCCAGCAAGGTGCGCTGGGTGTCACGGTGGAAAAAAGCCGGAATAAAAGCCAATACACTTTCGCCACTACCTCGGATAAATGCAAAACCTCCACCACTAAGACTCTGCCCAAAACTGTACCCCCCATCTGTAACGCGAGCGGATGACGAAACTAGACTAAAGACGAATATGAGGGGCGGGAGCACCATCAATACTGTTACCATAATAGCAAAAACGAGGGTCACCAATGTAGCGAGGATCGGAGCAAACCATAACAATGGTGGCATAGTGCCTGCAAGGTCAACCACGCCATTAAAGGCACTGTTCCACACTCCTGAAGTGGAGATCAATAACAGGTATGCTGCGGGAACGACGCCCAATATCGCAATCACACTAAGCGCAATCGCTTTGCGCGCACTAGGGAACTTTACCAATGACCAACCAACAATGAGTGTGATTGCGACCCAGCTTAGGGCCACCAACTGACCTAGTTTACGCGGGTAAAACGCATCTGGATTAGTGCTCGACAACAAGTAATGGAAAAGGAAGCCAACAATGGCAAATACCACGATACGCAACCCAAGCCCCATTCGATCAGTTTCACCATCTCTCAACCAAGGGCGCGATTTCAACAGCCCCATATCACGATAAACAAAGATTGAAACAATGAAGGCATATATCGAGGCAACGGCGGCCGCTTCTGTTGGCGTAAAGATAGCCGAAGTCACACCGGGAATACCGTAAATCCCGACCATGATAATCACTATCAGCATCAATCCCCAGAATGCATTCAGGAAGGATTCCGCAACGGTTCCCCAACCGGCCCATTCACCCGCCGGCATGTTCTTGATCCGCGCCATCACATAGATTGCGACCATCAGCATGAAACCCGCCAGAATGCCGGGGATCACGCCGGCCAGAAACATCCGGCCTACGGAAACCTCAACGGCGGCGGCATAGACCACCATCACGATGGAGGGCGGGATCAGGATGCCCAAAGTGCCCGCGTTACAGATCACGCCAGCGGCGAAATCCTTGGTATAGCCCGCCTTGGTCATCGCCGCGATCACGATCGAGCCGATCGCCACCACGGTCGCAGGACTAGACCCCGACAGGGCCGCGAACATCATACAGGCGAACATACCCACGCCACCATTTAGGCCTAGCAACAACGGGAGAGCAAACACGTTGCAGTGGCATCCCAGCTTCCCTCAATCGATCTTTGTGGGGGGCAGCAATCTGTTCGGGCGCATCGATTTTAATCCCGGCGGGCAAACGACCTGGACTGCCTACGCTTGGCAGCAGGGTGGGGTGACCGATCTCGATGGTCTCCCAAACGGAGACATCG
>JAFLKA010000325.1 GCA_022712735.1 Marinosulfonomonas sp.
CCGCCTTGGCCGCCGAGCCAGAAGAAGCTGGCGTCCGCCGTGTCGCGTCCGATCACGAGCGAGCGGTCTGGCGCAAAGGTGCGCAGGCCCGCCCATGAGGTTTCCAAGCGGGTGACGGGTTCGGTTACCATTTCCTCGTAACGGGCGAGGCCTTCGGCCAGCACCATGTCGTCGGCCCATGCGTCGTGGGGCTCGACTGGGTCTTCATCCGATGGCGAAACGACCCATTTGCCGGCGTCAGGTTTGGCATACCAGCTTTCATTCACCCCATCGATGAACGGCCAGTCGCGGGTGTCATGGCCACCGGGGGCGGGGATGCGGGCCATGGAGCGCCGGTAAGGTTGGAAACCGAGCGGTTTGACGCCTGCAAGAGCGGCGATTTCATCAACCCAGGCACCGGCGGCATTGATCAGGGTTGTGGCGCTGTGGGTTTGGCCGCCTGCCGTGACATGCCACAGCCCGCCGGATTTCGCGATTTCAGTGACGGGGGATTTGGTGTGGATTTTCGCCCCTGCACGACGGGCGTCGCTGGTGTAGGTTTGCAGCAACCGGTCGGCATCCAGATCATGCGCATCGGGGCGATAGGCGGCATAGGCGCAGGTTTCGGGGTTCAGGATCGGGATTTTGGCGTGGGCGTCCGCCATACTGATTTCCTGCATGCCAAAGGCCGCGTGCTCGGCCTTGAAATCATCATATTGATCGGTGCGCGCGACCAGCAACATACCACGCGGCGACAGCACGCCGCCATCCGCGGTTTCGTGGTGCTCAACGCTGGCGTAGTTCAGGGCGCGCACGGTGTCGTTGCCGTAATCCTTCAGGAACATCGCGGCGGATCGACCCGAGGCGTGGTAGCCAAGCGCGTCCTCAGATTCAAGCACAGTGACGGTAGCGTGAGGGGCCAGCGTGGCGGCGGCGGACAGGCCCGCGATGCCACCGCCGATGATCAGGATGTCGGTTGTCATACGTCGTCGAGCCGGTCTGTTGCGGGGGGCGGTGTCGGGGACAGCGCGGTGAGTTCGGCGTAAAGTTCCGCAGGCATTTTATAGCTGAGCGCATCGAGCGAGGGCTGTAATTGTTCCGGTGTGCGGGCGCTGATGATCGGGGTGGTGACGGCGGGGTTTTGCGCGGCCCAAGCCACGGCGAGCGTGGCGGGGTTGACGTTTTCGCGTTTGGCGATGGTGGTCAGGTCAGCGGCGGCGCGGTGCATCCAGTCCTGCCCATAGCGGATGGCATAGCCTTTGTCGGTGACGATACGGCCGGTGTTGCCAGCGGTGTATTTGCCGGTCAGCAGCCCGCCGCCAAGCGGGGAATAGGGCGCGACGTTGAAGCCCTCGGAGGCGGCCATCGGCAGGATTTCGACTTCGACCTGACGTTTGACGAGGTTATACATCGGCTGCAAAATATTGATGGTGGTGCCAAGTTTTTCGGCGACGGCCTGGGCTTTCATCACTTGCCAAGCCGAGAAGTTGGACACACCGATGACGCCGATTTTGCCCTGTTGTTGCAGGGCGGCGAGGGCTTCAAAAGATTGCTCTAGCGGGGTGTCGCCATCCCAGCGATGCAGGTAAAAAACATCAATGAAATCCATGTCCAGACGGGTGCGGCTGGCATCAAGCGATTTGGTGATATTTGCTGCCGTGCTGGGGCCGGAAAAATCGCATTTGGTGGCGATGACCAGTGCGTCGCGCTCATTGGCTGCGAACTGGCCCAGCAGGGTTTCCGATGCACCACCGGTGTAGGCGAAAGCGGTGTCAAAGAAGGTGATGCCGACAGCGCGAGCGGCGTCATACATGGTGCGACTTTGGGTTTCATCTGCGCCACCACCAAACTGCATGGTGCCAAAGCAAAAGGACGAGGACGGGGTGCCGTTCGGGCTGATCAATGTGTTTTTCATGGGGGGACTGTGGCACGGGTTCGCCAAAAGAAAAAGCCCCCGCGTATAGCGGAGGCTTTGGTGGTTTATATTTGGTCAGTGCCTAGTTAGGAACTTCGCCCTCGCTGCCTTCAACGTAAAAGCCAAGACCGGCCAGTGTGCCGTCGTCAGCTGTTTCGCCGTCCGCCAGCCAGACCGAGCCGTCCTGTTTGTTCAACGGGCCGGTGAACGGGTGGTAGCTGCCGTCGGCGATGCTGTCGGCCAGTGCTTGGGCTTCGGCGGCAACGTCGGCAGGAACCTTATCGGAGAATTCACCGATTTTGACCATGCCTTCTTTGATGCCGTCCCAAGTGTCGGTGCTTTCCCATGTGCCGTCCATCACTGCGCCAACGCGGGCCACATAGTAGGGGGCCCAGTTGTCGATGATCGAGGAAAGTCGCGCGTTTGGACCGAATTGTATCATGTCGGAAGCTTGGCCAAAGGCAAGGATGCCTTTTTCTTCGGCGATGGTCATGGCAGCGGGTGAATCCGTGTGCTGCATGATGATGTCGACGCCTTGTTCGATCATCGCGGTTGCCGCGTCGGCTTCTTTTGCCGGATCAAACCATGTGTAGACCCAGACGATTTTGAACTCGACATCGGGGTTTACTTTTTTGGCGTGGATATAGGCTGCGTTGATGCCACGGATAACTTCGGGGATCGGGAACGAGGCGATATAGCCGATTTTGTTGGTTTTGGTCATGCGCCCGGCAATGGTACCGATTACAGCGCGGCCCTGATAGAAACGGGCCGAGTATGTGGACACGTTGGCATCGCGTTTATAGCCGGTGGCGTGCTCGAACTTCACATCCGGGAATTTGGCAGCAACGGCGAGCGTTGGGTCCATATAGCCGAATGATGTGGTGAAGATGATGTCATGGCCTGACAGCGCCATCTGGGTTAGCACGCGTTCGGCGTCGGCGCCTTCGGGAACGGATTCAACATAGGTGGTTTCAACCTTGTCGCCGTAGGCTTCTTCAACCGCGAGGCGGCCTTGGTTATGCTCGTAGGACCAGCCGAAATCGCCGATCGGGCCAACGTAGACAAAGCCGACTTTGGTCGGCTCAGCGAACGCTGCCGCGCTGGAAAGGCCTAAGGCAAGTGCGGCCCCTGCCAGAATGGATTTGATAGATGTCATGTTATTTCCCCTGTTTTGGTATTGGTGCAGAATCGGTATGCTTCTTCTTTAATGGTTTTGGCACGGATTGTGTCTCTAAAAGTGCAGCGGTGACAATTGCTGCGGGCACGGCCACCACGCCAAGGCCGATAAATAGAACAAAAGTGGTGAAGATACGCCCGCCGGTGGTGATTGGCACCAGATCGCCGTAGCCAACGGTGGTGAAGGACGCCACAGCCCACCACAGGCTGATCGGGATGGACGAGAACGCCTCGGGCTGGGCCTCGTGTTCAAACAGATAGATGCCGACAGCGCTGACATAGAGCACCAGTGAGGCGAGGATCACGAAGATGATCAGCTCGCCACGGACTTCGACAAAGGCGCGAGTGAGGCGGTCGAACGCATTCGAGGTGCGGAACAGTTTTAATAGGCGCACAAGCCGGATCAAACGGATGGTGCGCACCACTTGCCATTCGGCCTGAATGAGCGCCAGCGCAGGCAGGCAGGCCAGCAGGTCGATGATACCCCAGAAGCTGAAGGCGTAGCGTATTGGGTGGGCCGAGCAGGTCAGGCGCAGGATGTATTCGGTAACAAAGATTGCGAGAATGAACACCTCGAACCAATAAAGCGCGCGGCGATAGTTGGCAGCCAGCGTATCGACGGTTTCAAAGGCGATGGCGATGGCCGACAGCAGGATCAGACCGTGCAGGATCAGCGCAACCGTGCGCCCCACTTGGCCGTGGTGCCCGTCCAGTATCTCGATCACATCGCGTCGTGTCACGTTTGTAAGCCCCTTAATGGGTTGCATGGAAAATGCGGCCCAATGCGGCGGGGGCATTCAGGGCGGCGCGTGATTTGCTGGATGACATGATCACCAGCACAAGGATAGTGATGATGTAGGGCGACATCGCAAGGTATTGCACCGGAATGGAAACGCCCGCTGTTTGCAGGTTGAACTGCAATACGGTGACGCCGCCAAACAGGTAAGCCCCGAGCAGCACGCGCCACGGTTTCCAGCTGCCAAAGACCACGATTGCCAGCGCGATCCAGCCCGCACCTGCGGTCATGCCTTCGGTCCACAAGGGCACACGCACCAGCGACAGATACGCCCCGCCAAGTCCGGCGCAGGCACCGCCAAACATGATGGCCAAGGTGCGGATGCGAACCACCTTGTAGCCCAAGGCGTGCGCGGCATCGTGGTTTTCACCCACAGCCCGCAGGATCAGCCCGACACGCGAATATTTCAGCACTGCCCATGTGCTCGCCACCAGCAAAAGCGCCAGATAAAGCACCGCATCGTGTTGGAACAGGATCGGGCCAATGACCGGCAGGTCCGAGAGGATTGGCAGGTCCAGATGCGGTACCGACGGGGGTTTGGTGCCGGAATAGCTTTTGCCGATCAGCGCCGAAAAGCCGAGGCCGAACAGGGTTAGGGCAAGACCCGAGGCGACCTGATTGGCGAGCAATGCTTGGGTCAGGAAGGCGAACAAAAGTGACAGCGCCGCCCCCGCTGCCGCCGCGCCAATAAAGCCGAGCGTGGCGCTGCCGGTTTCAAAGGCAACGGCAAAGCCGCAGACCGCGCCGATGATCATCATGCCCTCCACGCCCAAATTCAGCACGCCTGATTTTTCACAGATCAGCTCGCCGATAGCGGCCAGCAGGATCGGGGTGGCCGCGACCATCAGCGAGGCGATCAGCAGGACGGGGTTGATTGCAGACAGGTCCATTACACGGTCTCCTTTTTCTTAAGGCGAATGCGGAAGTTCGACAAAACATCCATTGCGAGAAGGAAGAACAGCAGCATGCCCTGAAACGCCTGAATGGCGGGGGCGGGCAGGCCGAGCATCAGTTGGGCGAGGTCGCCGCCGATGTATGTCAACGCCATCAGCAGGCCCGCCAGCAGGATGCCGACCGGATGCAGGCGGCCCAGAAAGGCGACGATGATCGCGGTGTAGCCATAGCCTTGGCCAAAGTTTTCGGTCAGCTGTTTGGCGGGGCCGGTGACCTCGAACAGGCCAGCCGCACCGGCCAGAACACCGGCAAAGGCAAAGCACATCACGATCAGCGCATTCGGGTTTACCCCGCCAAAACGGGCGGCACGTGGCGATTGGCCGGCCAGCGTTATCTGGTAGCCGATCAGGTGGCGGGTGAGCAGCACGTAGGCGTAGATCACCGCGACAAAGGCCGCGACAACGCCCCAGTGCATGCCGCTGCCCGTGATCAGTTCAGGGTTGGCGGCAGCCGCAAATTCGCTAAAGTTGCGAGAGCCGGGAAAGCCGTGGCCTTCGGGGTTGCGCAACAGGCCGAACGACATTGCCGACAGGATATGTTCGGCGACATAGACCAGCAGCAGGGACACCAGAATTTCGTTGGTGTTGAAACGGGTGCGCAAAATGGCGGGGATCATTGCCCACATGGTGCCGCCAGCAGCGCCTGCGATCACCATCAGCGGGAACACATACCAGCCGCCACTGGGGTAAAATGCAAGACCCACAGCAGCACCGGCGATGGCGCCCATGATGTATTGCCCTTCGGCACCAATGTTCCAGATGCCAGCCCGAAATCCGAGCGATAGACCGATGGCAATCAGGATCAGCGGCCCTGCCTTGACCAGCAATTGCGGGCGCGAATAGGCGGCGAATTGTTCGCTGAACAGCGGGTCCCAGAATATGGTGCGGATGGCGACGACTGGATCATTGCCCAGCATCGCAAACATGATGCCACCCGCAATCATCGTGGCCAGCACCGCCAAAATCGGCGTTGCGATGGTCCATGCTTTTGACGGCACGGGGCGTTTCTCTAACCTAAACATCAGCAGTCTCCTCCTCGTCCATTCCGCCCAGCATCAGGCCGATTTCCTCGACCGTCAGCCCTTTGGCGGGGT